>WFOA01000095.1 GCA_015488325.1 Acidimicrobiia bacterium
GGTCACCACCGTGGCGACCGCCACCCGTCCCGGCAGGGGCGGTGGTCGCCACGGTGGTGACCGGAACCGTCGTCGTCGTGGACGTGGTGGTCGTCGTCGTGGACGTCGTCGTCGTGGTCTGGACGGTGACGGCCATCGGGCCGGATCCTTCCTCGCCGACCAGCTCGAAGGCGAGCGGCCAGTCGGGGAAGGCATCCACCTGCTCTTCACGTGGCAGGAACACGTCGTAGGCGTCGAGGAACCGGTCCGGGTGGACCAGGCCCGAACCGATCTGGATCTGTCGGAGCTCCCCGAGCTGGGAGAGGGTGCCGGGCGGGAGGATCAGCCCGATCCCGTCGACGCCGCCGTCGGAGAACAGGTTGACGACCAAAAGGACCGGCCCGACGCTCTCCGGCGTGTCGAACCGCCACGACACCGCCAGCTCCCCGGTCGGCGGCATCGTCGGGGTCCAACGGGACAGGTCGACACCCTCCACGCCGACGCCGGCGCTGAGGGACCCGTTCGAACCGACGATGTAGACGAACAGTTCGGTGCCTCGGGTGAAGGGTTCGGCGAAGACGGCGAACACGAACTCGCGCCCGGACGGGTCGGTCCACCGGTACACCTGCGTCACCCGTTCCTGGGCGGCGGCCGGGCCGGCCGACCCGCCGAAAACCGCGAAGAGGACCATGGCCCAGACTGCCAGACGGCGGAAACACGTCGACGTCATCGCTACCACCTCTGTGCTGTCCGACGGCGAATCCCGTCGCGTGCCGTAACCGGACACGGAGGCACGACTGGTACCACATCGGCGGCGGAGGCGGCGGCCTTGACACCGCCTTCGACGAGTCAACGGCCGACGGGACGGGGAACGGCGATGTGGCCGCCGTCCGGGTCGCCGAACAGCCGGAACGCGGCCGGCCCCTTCGTCGCCCACAGCAGGGCGGTCCAGGCGCAGAAGCGCGCGTCGAGGAGGTCTTCGACCTGTTTCAGGTTTCGGCCCCGAACCGTGGCGTCGAGACGGATCGGAGCTGCGACCAGGGGCGGGTCGGCATCGGCGAGCGACCCCAACAGCGCCGCCAACGTCTCCAGCCCGGCACGCCACGCCGCCACCCGCCGGCCCTTCTGCTTGTAGGGGAGGCGACAGTCGAGGCCGAAGACTTCGATCAGGCCCGGATGGGGGTAGACCTCCAGCAGGGTCCGGTCGTCGGCCGCCCACGGGTCGGCGAAACCGAACCGGCCGAACCGGGCCGCCAGGTCTTCGCCCCGGATCCGTCCGAACCGGCGGACGAACAGGGTCCGGTTGGACGGGTGGGTTCCGGCACCCCTCCCCCCGTACATGCGGGTCAGGTCGGATTCGCAGCGGCGGCGGCTGACCTGGTTGGGCACCCGGAGGGGGGCGTCGACGGCGATCACCGCCGGGCCGTCCCCGACCTGGGATTCGACCCATCCGACGATGTGGTCGTCGTCACCGAGGATCCGTTCGTCGACGACCCGGCCGTCGCCGTCGAGGACGCAGGCTCCGGTGCCGTGGCGGTCCGACCAGGCGAGGTCGAGACCGACGGCCCGGAGGTCCATCAGTGCCGGTGACCTTCCCAGCAGGTGACGCCGTCGGGGCCGACGGTGGCGGAATGGGTGGTGCCGGGAGGGAGGTCGAGGCGGTCCCCCGGGGTGAGGGTGATGTCACCGTCGGGGGTGTGGAAGGTGATCGACCCGGCGACGCAGACCACCAGTTTGGCGTAAGGGTGGGTGTGGGTGCCGTAACGGAACCCCGGCCCGTTCGACCAGGCCTTCGGGGTGAGGCGTTCCCGCTGGAAGAGTTCGGCGGCCTGCGCTTCGATGCTGCTCATGTCGACTCCTTCCCGGAGGTCTGCGGCACGCCAGGTCGAAGCTGTGGCCGATCCGGTCTTGCGGTTCGATGGGCGGGGAAACGGCGACGCCGCCGGTTCCCCGACGACGTCGACCGGAGAGGACACCGGCGGTGACGTGGACGGGGAGTCGGGCTACCGGGTTCGGCGGAGGCGGAGCGGGCGGCGGTCATCGGGTCAGCGTACCGGCCGCCGGGCAGTAGCGGCGGCCGGACCGGCCGCCGTCGTCGTCAACCGTCCGGACGTCGCCGCCCGGCCGGTCCGACATCGGTCCCCGACCGGCGACCTTTGCCCGTCGGGTCGGCGACGCATACGATGCGGCACCGGAGACCAGCCACCGTGTCGCAACGTGAACGTGCCCCCGGCAGCCTGCCCACCCCCGGCCCCGTCGGGCGTGCCGCCCGGTTCGTCCTCGGTGTCGTCACCGCCGCCGTCTTCGCCGCGGTGGTGTCGGCCCATGTGGCGACGCCGCCCGGGTCGGACATCCCCACGTGGCTGTTCTTCGTCGCCGTCCTCCTCGCCTTCCGGCTGGTCGGCGACATCGTCGAGTTGAGCCTGCGACGGCCGTGGGGGGCGGCGACCCGGGCCGTCGCCGCCGCCGGGATCGCCGCCGGGGTCGTCGCCGACGTCGCCGTCTACGGACGCTGGTGGGCTCCGCCGCTCGCCTGGTACCTGTTTCTGCTGGTCGAAGTCACCTTCGGGTTCCTGGCGGTCTCGTTCCTCGCCGCCGCCGTCCTCGCCGCCCCCGGCTGAGAGCTGGGGGTGTGGTCCCAGGTCCTGGGACGGATCCGCAGACAGCCCGCCACCGAGTTCACCTGATCGGTGCTGTGGTCCCCTCTGGACGAGTGGGAGCGGAAACGACGAACACGGTGAATCCGGCGCAACCCAGGGTTCAGGGAACCCGACCGGGTCGCCGCCAGCCCACGGTTCGTCAACGGCACCTCGGCAACCGCCAACCGTGGGCCCGCCAAACCCACCCGGGGAACCCCCAACCCTGGGTTCGCCGACCCCGCCGGGGGGAGCCCCCAACCCAGGGTTCGGAAGGGGGCCCTACGGCAAGGTCAGGTCGCCGCAGGAGAACAGCGGGCCGAGGGACTCATCGGCGGAGACGATCGCCCCGTCGCCGAACCCTTGGGTCAGCACCGAACCCGACAACGTGTAGGGAACCTCCATCACCTCGTAGAAGGTGCCGTCGTCCGACAGGTTGGCGTCGAGGGTCCACAGCTGGGTGCCGTCGCAGGTGAGGGCGCTCACCGTACCGATCGACGCCCCCACCCCGAAGATCGCCGTCACCCCGTCGTTGGCGTCGTCGATGGTGTCGAGGGTGATCGGCGTGATCGTGCAGTCCTTGAAGTCGAAGAGCTGGATGAGGGTGGCGTAGGCGCCGGAACCCACCTTGACGAACAGCTCGTCGGAGCCGTCACCTTCGATGTCGAACCCGCCGATCGCCGCCACCGGATCCAAGGCGAACACGTCGAGGATCGCCTCCACCACCCCGCCGCCGACGCCGACGTCGATCCGCAGACCCCACGTCTCCTCCACCCGATACACGGTCATCAGGTCCGCCAGGTTGTCACCGTCGACGTTGACCGGGACGGTGGTGACCTCCATCGCCGAGGCGGGGACGGGGCTGAGCGGTGCACACACGACCGGGAGGGCGGTGGTCGTCGTGCTGCGCACCACCGTCGTGGTCGTGGTCGGCGCCGTCGTCGTGGTGGTCGTCGGTGCCGTCGTGGTCGTGGTGGTGGCGACGGTGGTGGTGGTCGTCTCGGCGACGGTGGTCGAGGTCGGGGCCGTCGTCGTGGTGGTCGTCGCCACCGTCGTCGACGTCGACGACGACGTGGTCGACGACGTGGCAGCGGTCGGATCGGTGACGTCGGAGACGCCCCCTCCCACACAGGCGGCGGCAACGAGGGCCATCACGCACCAGCCAGCAACCCGTCCCATAGCTCCTCCAATCCGACAGGCCGGCCGGAACTCCCGGCCGGCAGCATCCGTACGCGCCTTTGTGCATCGGCACGCAACACGGGAGGCTCAAGTATGTATGACGACGGCAGGCGAACCAAATATGCGAAACGGCGGATCCTCCAACTCGGGCAGACGGGGCCCGTTCAGCGTCGGTGCGGCGCCGAAACGACCTCCGTCTTCCAATCGCCGATCACCGCCGCACAGGTCTCGGGGACCCGCAGCCAGGGGTGATGGTCGACGCCGGGGAGGACCAGCAGTCGGCTGCCGGGGCGGCGCGCCGCCAGCCGGCGAACCGCCTCGACGGGGGCGGTGGTGTCGTCGGCACCGTGGATGAACAACACGGGGATCCGGGCCGGGAGCCGCTCCAGGTCGTCGGCGGGGTCGTGGCGGTACAGCACGTTCCACAGCGACGTAGTCGACGACATGGCGTTGTGCTCCACCAGGTCCCGGGCCACCTGCGGGGGGACATCCCGGAGGATCAGTGGCAGGAACGGGCCGAGGAGGCGCCGGGTGGCGACACAGGCGACGGCGCTGAGGGCCATGTTGGTGAGGAACCAGCCCCGCGGCGCCGGACGGAACCACCGGCGTGCTCCCTCGGGCCCGCCGTAGGAGGGGAGGCCGATCAACACCAGACCCCGAACTTCGGCGGGACGACGGGCCGCGTAGGCGAGGGCGAGGGCGGCGCCCAGGGAGTGGCCGACCAGGACCGTCGGTGCGTGTTCGGCGACGACCGGTTCGAGGGCGGAAAGGTGGGCGTCGAGGGTGTAGGGCCTGAACGGGCGGGGGGAACGCCCGAAGCCGTACAGGTCGACGAGGACGGCGTCGGCGGGGAGGTGGCCGGCCCCTTCTTCCGCCTGCCAGTAGCGGGCGGTCCCCCCGAGGCCGTGGAGGAAGACGGTCCCACCCGGCCCGGTGGAGGCTTCCACGTAGAGCCTCGGGGATCCACCACGGTGGAGCCCACCGTTCCCGATCAGGGGACGGGTACAGGAACGGGTGGTGGGCTCCACCGCCGGTGGAGCCGAGGGGCGGACGGGAACGGCGGCGGCAGGTCCGCCCCCCGGCGGAGAGGTCACGGCGGCTCCGATGCCAGAGCGTCGGTGCGGCACCGACGAGGAGGGTGTGTGGTCGATCGTACGTGGAGCCGCCATGACACCACCGAACATAGACCCTCCAGTCGACTGGAATGTCAAGCGGCGACTCCCCGATTTGTGTTTCCAGTCGACTGGAACCATTACCGTCGTGGTCGACAAACCGAGATGGCATCGCGCCACTCACACACAGGAGGTGAACCGTGCAGGTTCTCAACGTCCCAGGCGTCGGGACCGTCGCCCGCCGGACAGCCGTCGTCCTCGCCGTCCTCGGGCTCGTCATGACCCTGGTGGCGATCCCCGCCCTCGCCCACGGCGAAGAAGCAGACGCCGACCCCACCGACCTCGTCGAACAGGCCCTCGCCATCCTCGTCAACACCCCGGAGGCGACCGGCGAAGCCCTCGAACGTGTCGAAGCGGCCCTCGCCGCCGAAACCGACCAACCCTCCGGAAAACTCGACGTCGAAGCCCTCGAAGCGGCAGCCGCAGCCCTCCAGGCAGGAG
>WFOA01000096.1 GCA_015488325.1 Acidimicrobiia bacterium
CAACAGGCCGAGCTTTCGCATGGTCGCTCCTTTCGATCGACGTCGGGAGCGAGGCGAAGGGTGGCTGAGAATGTCCCTGCGCCGGCATTACCCGGATCAGGTTCCGACGGTCGGCGCCTCCGAGGCGCCCTCTCAGCCCGGTCTCACCGAGCTCCCGTGTGCCCCCGATTGTAGGCGGGTGTTCAGAGGGCTTCGGGCGGGGCGAAGACCAGCACCGTGTTGTGTCCCCCGAATCCGAAGGAGTTCGACACCGCAACACCCGGTGTCCACGCCTCCGGCGCCCGGACGACGTGGGTGACGGGGATCTCGGGGTCGAGTTCGGACAGCCCCACGTTGGGGGGCAGTTCACCTCGGACGATCGCCAGCACCGTGGCGACGGCTTCGATGGCGCCGGACGCCCCCAAACCGTGGCCGGTGGTTCCTTTGATCGACGAGATCGGTGGCTGGTCGTCACCGAACAGCCGATGCATCACCGTCCCTTCGGTCCGGTCGTTGAGGTCGGTGCCGGTGCCGTGGGCGTTGACGTAGGCGACGTCGGCTGGGGTGAGGTCGGCGTCCTGGAGGGCGAGGCGCATCGCCTGTTCGGCCCCTGCGCCTTCCGGATGGGGGGCGGTGATGTGGTGGGCGTCGGCGGTGGAGGCGGCACCGACGATCTCGGCGAGGAGGTTGGCGCCTCGGGCGAGGGCGGCCTCCCGCTCTTCCAGCACCATGATCCCGCATCCTTCCCCGAGGACGAACCCGTCGCGGTGCAGGTCGAAGGGTCGGGCGTACCCGCTGGGGGAGAGCGCCCGGGCGGAGCTGAACCCGAGGATGGTGGGCGGGCTGATCGCCCCTTCGGAGCCTCCGGCGACGGCGGCGTCGCAGTAGCCCCATTGGATGTTCCGGAAGGCGTCGAGGATCGCCTGGGCGCCGGCGGCGCAGGCGACGACCGGGGTGGTCGCCGGGCCGACGAACCCGTATTTGATGGAGATGGTGGCGGCAGCGGCGTTGCACATCATCATCGGGATCCACAGCGGCGACACCCGGGGTTCGGGATCGTCGGAGGCGTAGATGAGCTTCTCGAGGGATTCGAGACCTCCGATGCCGGTCCCGATGGAGACCCCCACCCGCGACGGTTCGTGGGGGAGTCCCCCGGCCATCTCGACTGCCTCGGCGGTGGCCACCATGGCGAACTGGGAGAACCGGTCGAGGCGTCGGGCTTCCCGCTTGGCGATCCCCCGGGTTTCCGGATCCCAATCACTCACCCCGAGGGGGCCGGGGCCCGGCGCCACCGACAGTCCCTTCCAGAACTCGTCGACGCCGACACCGGGGGCGGCGACCACTCCCAGCCCGGTGACGACGACTCTCCGTTTCGTCATGGGCTCATTCTGCCCGAATGCCGGGCGAGCCGCGGCGCCGAGTGTTCGGGTTCCGCACTCGGATGGTCCTCTACACGTCGCCGCTGACGGCGGTGACGGTGAGGATGTCACCGGACACCGCCAGGTTGACGGCGGCTCCGGTCTCTTCGTTGTAGAAGGTGGCGGACCGATAGACACCACTGTTGGTCACCACCCGCTGCGTGTCTCCGGGCAGGCCGTTGGCCCAGTCTTCGAAGAAGGTGAGGATCTCGTCCCAACGGTCCGCCGGGTACTGCAGGTTGACGGTCACCGAGCGCGTTCCACCTTGGGTCGCATCGACGACGGTGACCGCTTCGCCGCCCTCGGGGAGGGGGATGGGGAAGTCGTCGGGGATGTCGGCTCCGCCGAAGATGGCGGTGGCGTCGCCGCCTTCCCCTTCGATCTCGATGGTGGCGGCCCCATCACCTCCGTCGGGGACGGTGACGCTCCCGTCGGTCTGTGGGTTGTCGGCTTCGTCGGTGACGTCGCCGTCCCCGCGTCGGATGTCGACGTCGGAGGCTCCCTGCGATTCGGCCACCTGTTCGGCGACCTGTTCGGCGACCTGTTCAGCCACGTTCTCGGCGATGCCGCCGCAGGCCGCGAGGACGAGTGCCAGGAGTGTGAACAGCGTAAACCTGCGCACGGTGGACCCCCTTTCGGTTCGTTGGCTCAGGCCTCAGGATAGACGTCGCGACCCGATGTCCGGTCAGGGCCCCAAGGCGGCCGGGTCCGCCTGATAGAGGGTGGACGTCCCGGCGGTGATGGCGGGGAGCAGCGCCGTCGCTTTCGGAAGGAGCTGTTCGCCGTAGAAGCGGGCGGTGGCCAGTTTGGCGCGGAGGAACGCGTCGTCGCCTCCACCGGCGTCGAGGAGTTGCCGGGCCGCCAGGGCCGATTTCGCCATGATCCAACCGCCGGTCACCGTGCCGAACATCTCCAGGTAGGGGGTGGCTCCGGCGAGCGCCTCGTTGTATTCGCCCGCTTCCAGTCTGCGTCCCAGCCATTCGCTGGCTTCGGCGAGGGCCTGCAATCCGGCGGACAGTTCGGTGCGGAACCGTGCGAAGTCGTCGTGGGCTTCCAGCTCGGCGGCGGTCCGTCCGATCTCCGCGAACAGCTCCTTCACCACTTCTCCGTCCCGCATCGGCAGTTTGCGCAACACCAGGTCGATCGCCTGGATGCCGTTGGTGCCTTCGTAGATGGGGGCGATCCGGGAGTCCCGGAAGTGCTGGGGGGCGCCGGTCTCTTCGATGTAGCCCATCCCGCCGTGGATCTGGATGCCGAGGGACGCCATCTCGACACCCCGGTCGGTGCACCATGCCTTCGCCACCGGGGTGAGCAGGGCGACGATCTCGCCGGCGCGGGTCCGCTCGTCTTCGGTGTCGGCGTGGCGTGACAGGTCGACTTCTTTGGCGGTCGTGTACAGCAGGCCCCGCATCGCTTCGATGTACGCCTTCATCGTGAGCAGCATCCGGCGGACGTCGGGATGTTCGACGATCGGGGACGTCTCGGTGACCGGCGCGCCGATCGCCCGGCCTTGGCGCCGCTCCTGGGCGTAGGCGAGGGCTTTCTGGAAGGACGCCTCGCTGATGGCGAGGCCTTCGATGCCGACGCCGAGGCGGGCGGTGTTCATCATCGTGAACATGTACCGCATGCCCCGCTGCTCTTCCCCGATGAGGTAGCCGACGGCGCCGTCGCCGCCGTCGCCGAACGACAGGACGCAGGTCGGTGACGCGTGGATCCCCAGCTTGTGTTCGAGGGAGACGACGTTGACGTCGTTGCGGATCGTCGGGTTGCCGTCGTCGTCGAGGAGGTATTTGGGGACGATGAACATGGAGATCCCCTTGGTGCCGGGGGCCGACCCGGGGGTGCGGGCCAGCACCAGGTGGATGATGTTCTCCGCCATGTCGTGTTCGCCCCACGTGATGAAGATCTTCGTCCCAGTGAGCCGGTAGGTCCCGTCCGGTTGGCGGACCGCTTTGGTCCGGAGCGCCCCGACGTCGGATCCGGCTTCGGGCTCGGTGAGGCACATCGTCCCGGTCCATTCGCCGGTGACGAGCTTGCCGAGGTAGGTGTCGCGTTGTTCGTCGGAGCCGTGGGCGATGAGGGCTTCGATCGCCGCCTGGGTGAGGAGCGGGCAGAGGGAGAACGCCATGTTGGCGGACTTGAACATCTCCTGGAAGACGATGCCGACCGTGTAGGGCAACCCGCCGCCACCGTAGGTTTCGGGGATGTGGGCGGCGGCCCATCCCGCTTCGACGTATTTCTCGTAGGCCTCTTTGAACCCGTCGGGGGTCTTCACCGTGCCGTCGGGCTGGAGGACGGACCCCTGCTGGTCGCCGACCCGGTTGAGGGGGGCGATCACTTCGGAGTAGAACCGTCCCGCCTCGCTGATGAGGCCGCGGATGGTGTCCTGGTCGAGATGCTGGAATCCGTCGAGTTTGGAGACGTCGTCGAGTTCGACGATCTGGTTCAGCGTGAAGTCGATGTCGGCGACGGGTGCGATGTAGTCGGCCATGCCTCAAGCCTACCGGAGCGCCACTACCCCTCACCCGGGCCGAAGGACATCTTCGGTTGCCCCTCATGGATGGCGCCCGTCGGTGGTGGGTCGGCGAACGGGTCGGCGCCGTCCGGAGGTCCGCCTATCCCGCCTGGACGTCCCGGATGTACCTGACGATCTTTTCGACCTGGTCTCAGGTGAGGACCCCGGTTATCGGTTTCATGTCTCCGATCCCCGAGAACACCACCGCGCCGAGGAGGACGTCGGACATCGGGCCTGGGACTGCCACCGGGTGGTGGCCGCTGCAGGGACGCCGGCTCACGCCCTGTCCTCGCAGGCAAGGTCGTCTCCGGGGTTCGGCGGAGCCGTACACGAACCGTCCGCGTCGCCTCCCGCTTCGACGCAGGAGCCGTCGAGGCCGGACGTGTCGGGACGGGCCCACCGACCGTCCCCCCTACCCTGGGCCGTCTATGACGTCGATCGACCGGATCAGCCGCGCCCAGTTCACCGGCATCATCAGCTTGACGATGGCGCTGACGGCGCTGGCGATGGACCTGATGCTGCCCGCCTTCGGGGAGATGAGGGCCGACTTCGGGCTCTCCGCCACCTCCACCGAAGTGTCGGGGATCGTCACCTTCTATTTCCTCGGCCTCGCCTCCGCCCAGGTCCTGTACGGTCCCATCAGCGACCGGTTCGGACGCAAACCCACCCTGTACGCCGGGTTCGCCCTCTACGGCCTGGGGGCGCTGTCGGCCACCTTCGCACCGACCCTCGGCCTCGTCTTCGCCGCCCGGTTCGTCTGGGGGGTCGGCGGGGCAGGGCCCCGGGTGGTGGCGTTGGCGATCGTCCGGGATTCGTTCCGGGGTGAAGAGATGGCCCGGGTGATGTCGTTCATCATGTCGATCTTCGTGCTGGTACCGATCTTCGCCCCGGCGGTCGGGGCCGGCATCATCGCCTTCTTCCCGTGGCGGGCCCTGTTCTTGTTCTGCGTCCTCTACGTCGGGTTGCTGGCCCTGTGGTCGCGGCGGCTCCCCGAAACCCTCCACCCCGAGTTCCGCCGGCCGATCGCTCTTCGTCCGGTGTGGGAGGCGACCAAGGTGGTGGTCCGCAACCGTCAAACCTTCGGGTACACCCTGGCGTTGACCGCCCTGTTCGGCGTCTTCACCTCGTATCTGGGAACGTCCGAGATCATCGTGTCCGAAGTGTTCGGCCGTCCCGCCCAGTTCCCGTTCGTGTTCGGGGGGATCGCCGCGGTGATGGGCGCGATGATGCTGTTCAACGCCAAACTGATCGGACGCTTCGGGGTCCGTCCCCTCACCCACGGGGTGCTGTTCGCCTACGTCGCGTTCGGTGTCGTGCTGGTGGGCATCGCGTCGGTCTCCGACGGACGCCCCGGATTCTGGACGTTCATCCTGCCCCTCGCCGGGATCCTGGCGATGTTCGGACTGACCCTCCCGAACGTGAACACGATCGCCATGGACCCGATGGGCCCGGTGGCGGGGACGGCGTCGGCGATCATCGGCACCGTCTCGATGGCGGTCGGGGCGGTGCTCGGGGCGTTCCTCGACGCCGCCTTCGACGGGACGGTCCGGCCCCTTTCGTGGGGGTTCCTCGGCTACGGTCTCCTCGCCTTCGCCTTCGTCCTCTGGGCGGAACGGGGTCGGCTGTTCCGCCCCCTCGACGCGTCCCCGTGACCGGCCTGCTGCCGCACCGGTTAGATTCGCTCCGACCACGACCCGAAGGACCGTGCCGACCGTGATCTCACCGATCGACTTCGTCGGCGGGCGTTGGCGCCGCCACCGGAGGTTGAGGGAGATCGCCGCCGTCCTCGTCAAACACGGGTTCGGGTTCCTCGTCGTCGAAGCCGGTCTGGGGAGGCTGGTGCCGTTCCATCGGGGCCTGTTCGGCCATCCCCGCCGGGAGGTCGAGTATTCCGCCCCCGAACATCTGCGGATGGCGTTGGAGGAGCTCGGTCCGGCCGCCGTCAAGTTGGGTCAGATCATGAGCACCCGACCCGATCTGCTCCCCCCGGACCTGATCGACCAGTTGGAGCTCCTCCGCGACCGCCTGCCTCCGGTCCCCTGGCCCGACATCGCCACCATCCTCGACGAAGAGTTGGAAGGTGGGTTCGCCGCCCATTTCCGCAGTGTCGACGAGACGCCCCTCGCCGCCGCGTCGATCGGTCAGGTCCATGCGGCGGTCCGCCACGACGGCACCCGGGTGGTGGTGAAAGTTCGGAAACCGAAGGTGGCCGACCTGATCGAAGCCGACCTGGCGGTGATGGCCGACGTGGCCGAACTGGTCGCCCCCCGTCTCCTCGCCCAAGGGTACGACGTGCGGGCGCTGCTCGACGACTTCGCCTGGACGATCCGTTCCGAACTCGACTATCTGACGGAGGGGCGGAACGCCGACCAGCTCCGGGACGTGCTGGCAGACGAACCCCGCGTGTTCGTCCCGAAAGTCCATTGGGATCTCACCTCTAGCCGGGTGCTGGTCCTCGACCGGATCGACGGGGTACGGATCGACGACGTCGACGGCTTGCGGGCCGCCGGGTTGGATCCGTCGGAGGTGGCGTCGATCCACGCCCACGCGGTGATGCGTCAGATCTTCGTCGCCGGGTTCTTCCACGCCGACCCGCATCCCGGCAACCTGTTGGTCACCGCCGACGGTTCGATCGGGGTGGTCGACCTGGGGATGGTGGGCCGGATCCGCGGGGAGACACGCCGCCATCTCGTCGCCATGCTGCGGGCTGGGGCACGCCAAGACCCGCACGCCACGGCCCGGGCGATGGCCCGTCTCGGCATGACCAGTGTCGGCGACCCGCGGGCGCTGGAACGGGACCTGGCCCGGATGTACGACCGCTACTACGGGTTGGCCGCCGACCGCCTCGACCTGGGGGCCTACCTGCAGGACCTGATGGGGGTTGCACGGACCCACCGTCTGCAGCTTCCCGCGGAATTGGCGTTGCTGTTCAAGACGATCGGCATGTGCGACGGGCTGTGGCGGACCCTCGACGCGTCGTTCGACGTCTGGTCGATCGGGGAGGCGTTCGTCGACGAGATCGCCCGCTCGATGTATTCGCCTCAGGTGCTGGTCGAACAGGGCGTGGCGGTGGTGACGACCGTGTTCGACCAGATCCTCGACGTGGAGGCTCGTCGGGCCCGGGCCGCGATGGCCGACCGGATCCGGTCCGACACCGAACTTCGGGTCCGCCGGGATCTGACGACGGCCCTGGGCGCTTCGGTGGTGGCGGCGGCGCTGATCATCGCCACCACGTTGGCGCTGGTGGCGGCGGTCGGTGCGGGAGCGTCGGTGTGGTGGACGTTGGCGGTCGGCGTGGTTGGGTTCGGCGGTGCGTTCGGTGCGGCGTCCCTCGCGTTCGTGGCGTTGCGGACGGCAGGCCGCCGCCTCCGCTGATCGGCCGCACCTTCGTTCTTCCCCCTCTTGAGGGGGAAGTGGCCGCCGACGGAGGAGGCGGTCGAAGGGGGTGGAGGCCGCGCGGGAGGGTGGAGCGGCGGGTGAGCTGGGAGGCGCGTGCACTGAGCCCCCCTCACCATCGGGCCTGGGGGCCCGATGGTCCCCTCCCCCCGCAAGCGGGGGGAGAAGTCTGTGGTTTGAGTTCTTCCCCCTCTTGAGGGGGAAGTGGCCGCCGACGGAGGAGGCGGTCGAAGGGGGTGGAGTGGTGTGTGAGGTGGGAGGCGCGAGCAGCGGACCCCCCTCACC
>WFOA01000097.1 GCA_015488325.1 Acidimicrobiia bacterium
GACGGCATCCTGTCCGGAGAGGATCTGTTGGAGGTCGGGGGTCTTTTGGATGTCGACGGCCGGGGCGATGACGTCCACCTGGGCGGTGTCGCTTTCGGTGAGGGTGTTGCCGAGGGGGTCGGTGGCCTGGACAGTGGCGGTGTTGGTGAAGTCGGCGGTCACGCCGGTGGCGGTGCAGGTGTAGGTGACGGAGGCGCCGGCCCCGAGGGTCCCGACCGTCCGTTCACAGTCCGGTGCCGCCGGGTCGGACACCACCACCCCCGAAAGGTCCTGGGCGCCGGTGTTGGTTACGGTGATCGTGAACGTGGCGTCGCCGCCGGTGATGACCTGTTGGAGGTCGGGGCTCTTCGCGATCGTTACCGCCCCCGGGGCCGCATACCCGAAGTCGACCCCAGTCACCGCCCCACCCGCCACCGTCACCGGACGCGGATTCGGGGGAGTGGTGAGGGTCATCCCGGCCGGTACCGTCGTCTCGTCCACTCGGACCGTGTAGTCGCCGTCGGGGACGGGAGCGAACGAGTAGGAGCCGTCGGCGGCGGTCGGCACGCTCTCCAGCACCGTCCCGGCCGAGTCGACCAGCTCGACGGTGACGCCGGACAGCCCACCCTCTCCCGGCCCGACCGTCCGGTCGGCGTCGGTGTCGTTCCACACCATGCCCGAGATCGGGAACGTCGGCAGGAACGCCCCGAAGTCGGCGTCGGCGAACACGTCGGCCGACGACAGCACCGGGGTCGTCACCGAACCCGCGGTGGACAGCACGAACCCGGCCGGGAGAGTGGCGAGGTCGACGGCCACCGTGTAGGAGCCGGGACTCACCGTCATCGACCAGGAACCGTCGGCCGCCGTCACCGTCGACCCGACCAGGACGCCGCCGCCGTCCCGCACCTCCACGGACACTCCGCCCAGGCCCGGCTCCCCGGCGTCGACCAGCCCGTCGGCGTCGAGGTCGTTCCACACCAGGTCGCCCAGCACCGGCGGCGTGTAGGCGCCGGCATCGAGATCGAACACCGTGTCCCCGCTCGTCACGACGAACGGCGCGGTCAGCCCGGTGGCCGGGTCGGGATCCGAGTCGACGGCGTCGTCGGGTCCACGATCGGCGGGGGCGAGGACCGTCCCGGCGGGCGTGACGAACTCGAGGACGTAGCTCCCCGGCGCCACCGTCAGGGTCCAGGAACCGTCGGATCCCGACGTCGTCGTCGCCACCGGCGTCGTCAGGTCGGCCGAGTCGTAGACGTTCAGCGTCGCCCCGCCCAGGCCGGGCTCTCCCGGATCCTGGATCCCGTCACCGTCGAGGTCGTCCCACACCCGGTCGCCGACCACCGCCGGTGTGTAGTAGCCGAAATCGGCGTCGCCACGAACTTCCCCTTCGGTGAGGGAGACGGCGAACGGCTCGTTCCCGGTGGAGAGGACCGCCATCGGGATCGGCAGGGTGGTTTCGTCGACGTCGACCAGGTAGCTGCCGGGGGCGACCGTCACCGTCCAGGAGCCGTCGGCGGCGGTGACGGCCGAGGCGACCACCGTGCCTCCACCATCCCGGAGGTTCACCGTCACCCCACCGAGGCCCGGCTCGCCGGGATCCCAGGTGCCGTCGGCGTCGAGGTCCTCCCAGACCAGGTCACCCACGGTGGCCGGAGCGACCACGTCCAGGCTGTGACTGTCGGTGGCGCCGACCGGGTCGCCGTCGAGAGCGGAACCGGCGGCGGTGACGGTGTTCACCAGCGGGTCGGGGTCGGAGGCGTCGACCGTGTAGACGGCCGTGAACGTCCAGGTCTCGCCGAGCTCCAACAGGCCGTCGCCGTCGTCGCCGGAGACGTAGGTGGCGGACCCGGCGACGTCGTCGGTGACGGTGAGGCCACCGACCGGTGAACCGTCGGAGGCGGCGTCGTGGGTGACGGCGAAGGTGTAGGTCACGGCCTCCCCGACCAGTGCCGACGAGGGCCCGCTCTTCGTCACGGCGATCACCGGTGCGAAATCGACGACGTCCACCACCGACGCCGAGGCGGGCTCGGGCTCGTCGTCGGTCGTCACCGAGGCGACGTTGACGATCTCGGTCACCGCACCGTCGAGAGGGTCGTCGACGGTCACCTGGAAGGTGATGGTGAGGGCGTCGCCGACCCCCAGGACGTAGCCGTCGGCGGCGGTCACCAGGTTCGGGGGAGTGCCGTCCGCCAGGTCGGCAACCGTGTCGGAGGGGTCGTTGTTCCGGTCCGGCGCCGGGCCGACGGCTTCGACCGTGACGTTGTCGACGAAGAAGGCTTCGTTCCGGCCCCCATAGTTCCGGTCGACCCGGAAACGGATCGTCGTGTTCGCCGACGCGAAGGAGGAGATGTCGTAGCTGCGGGACCCCTGTCCGAAACCCCGGAACGTCTCCAACACGGTGAACGTGGAGCCGTCCGCCGACACCTCCACCACGACACGGTCGCTCCGCTCCACCGAAGAGGTGGTGGAGAAGTCGAACGAGAACGTGGCGGAGGTGGCGCCCGACAGGTCGATCGTCCGTTGCGCGGAGGGGTCGGTGCGGCTGTTGGGACGGTCGTCGAGGCGCAGCGCCGTCCCCGACAGGTTGGGGATGGACGCCGGAACGGCCTCCACGGTGACGTTGCCGGTCGCCGGACCCGACCCGCGGACGTCGAAATCGGTCCACGGACCCGACCATCCGGCACCGCCACCGAAATCCCCGGACGCGAAGTCGTCGGAGGCGGCGTAACGCACCGAGCCGCCGGTGACCGACGTCGAAGCCGGAACGTACGTCGTACCGGCCGGGAGGGGGTCGGTGACCACGATGCCCGTCTGGGTGGTGTCACCGCCGTTGGTGACGGTCACGGTGTAGGTGACGGTCTGTCCGGCGGTGACGGTGCCGCCGGCGTCGGATGTCTTCGTCACGGCGACGGCGGGGATCTCCACGGCGTCGGTGTCGGAGGCGACCACCGGCTCGTGGCGGTTGCCGAGGAGGTCGGCGTACTCCAAGGTGGCGATGTTGGTGATCGACGAGGAGGACCCTCCGACTCTGCCCGTGATCGTCACCTGCCCGGTCTCCCCCGGTGCCATGTTCTGGTCGATGGTGACCGTGACCACCCCGGCGGTCTCCGAGCAGGTGCCGGTGAGGGGGGCGACGATCGAACACCCCAGGAAGGTCATCCCCGACGGAAGCGCGTCGGTGATGACGATGTCGGTGGCGAGGCCGGGGTTGGGTTCGGTGTCGGAGACGTTGGCGAACGTCAACGTGTAGGTGACGGTGTCGCCGGGTTCGACCTCCTCGACGCCGTTGTCCTTGGCGAGGGTCATCCGCCCCGAGCCGGGGAGGACGTCGGGGAAGGTGGGAGCGTTGCCGGGAGCCTCGAAGATGTACTGGTTCTGGACGTTGATGCACAGCTCCGCCCGCCACCAGCCGTTCTGGTCGGGGAGGAGGTCGCCGCCGCGGGTGGAGGCGGTGCCGTTGTTCCAGACGGTGCCGCCGGAGACCGTCCCGGGGATCACCGACCCGTCCGGCGAGTAGTAGGTGACGCTGCCGTTGTTGTCCATGTCGAAGTTGTGGGCACGGAGAGGACGGGGGGTGTCGGGACCGACGAAGAAGTAGAAGCTCTGGCAGACGAGACCCGATCCCGCCTGCTGGTAGCTGGTCCGGCGCGCCCCGATGAACAGCTCGTCCCCGGTGCCCGCCACCCCGTCGAGGTTGTCGCGTTCGTTGCCGTTGGTGAGCTGAGCGGAGGTGCAGGTCCCCGCTCCGACCGCGCAGTCGGGGTCGTAGGCGGCTTGGAGGCGCCACGAGTTGTCGTCGTTGTCCGACGTCGTCACCCGAAGCTCATACACCCCACGTCCGGTGACGTCGGGGTCGAAGGTGAGGAGCTGCGTCCAGCGGCCGTTGGTGGCGTTCGTCGTGTAGGTGACGGTCCGAAGCGTCGTCCCTCCCGGGGCGAGGAGGGTGTACGTGGTTGCGTCGGGGGCTCCCCGCACCTCGTCGGCGGCGGCCGGAGAGGCCGGGTTGGGGAGGGCCGATTCGGGGTCGTACAGGGAGACGGTGACCGGCCGCCCGGCCGGCCACGTGTCGGGGACGATCACCTCGATCAGATGATCGACGCCGCCTCCGGGGGGAGGTGAGCTGTACCAGTCGCCCACGTTGAGGCCGGCGTTGGGTCCCGACGTCTGGATGAACAGCTGGGAGCCGGGGGCCGGGACCTCGACGGCGTCGGCACCGACGGGCAGGGTGGTGGTCAGCGCCAGGACGGCGGCGACCCAGGCGGGTAGCCTCCGTCGCGTCCCGCTGCCCCGATTGTCGAGGTGTGACCTGCCCATGCTCTTCGACGTTTCGACCCGGCGTCGTGTCTAGGAATGCATCGGCGGGCACATTACGGACTGGAGATGTATTTCCTGGACATTCCAGGTGACTAGTCACCTGGGGTGGGGGGCGCCGGAAGGCACCGAAGGAGGGCCCAGAATGGAGATGCGCTGGCACCGGGTCGACCCGGGACCGCTGGAACCGGGGGAGGTCACCACCGTCATCGTCGACGGCAGACCCTTGGCCGTCACCCGGACCGAAGACGGCTACGGCATCCTCGACAACCGATGCCCCCACCAGGGAGGCCCGCTGGGGGACGGTGAGATCGACGACACCGGCTACCTCCTCTGTCCCTGGCACGGATACGAATACGACCCGCGGACCGGCGAACCGCCGCCTGGGTTCGTCGACGCCGTCACCTGTTTCCGGGTCGAGGAACGAGAAGACGGCCTCTACGTGGAACTGGCGGTGGCGGAGCCGGTCGAATCGCTCATGGACCAGATGGTGGACGTCATGACGGCCTGGGGGGTCGACACCGTCTTCGGCATGGTGGGCCACTCCAACCTGGGCCTGGCCGATGCGTGCCGCCGAGCCGCCGAAGGGGGACGGCTCACCTACGTCGGGATCCGACACGAAGGCGCCGTCGCCTTCGCCGCCTCCGGATACGCCAAACTGACCGGCCGTCCCGCCGCCTGTCTCTCCATCGCCGGACCCGGCGCCACCAACCTCCTCACCGGACTGTGGGACGCCAAAGTCGATCGGGTACCGGTCGTCGCGTTGACCGGGCAGGTGCAGACCCAAGTCCTCGGGCCGGGTGCCTTCCAGGAGATCCCCCTGTCGGCGGCATACGAGGCGGTCGCCGGATGGAGCCAGACCGTCCTCGACCGGCGCAACGCCACCGAGCTGATGGCGTTGGCGGTCAAACACGCCGTCGTCGGCCGGGACGTGGCCCATCTCATCTTCCCCGACGAGGTCCAGAACTTCGACGGGCTCGCCGAGCCGCCGCAACGGCCCCGAACCGGGAGGGTGGCGGACCCGCGCATCGAACCTCCACGCAGGCAGGTGGAACGGGCCCTGGCGATGCTCGACCGGGCCGAACGCCCCCTGATCGTCGCCGGGAACGGGGCGCGGGCGTTCCGGGACGAGGTCGTCGAACTGGCCGAACGGATCGACGCCCCGGTGATCACCACCTTCAAGGCGAAGGGTCTCATCCCCGACGACCACCGTCTCGCCGGTGGTGTGGTCGGACGGTCGGGGACGCCGGTGGCGTCGGCCCTCATGGCACGGGCCGACCTCCTGGTGGTGCTCGGTGCGTCCTTCTCTCATCATTCCGGGATCGCCGAATGGATCCCCACCATCGCGGTGGACACCGACCGGATGACCCTCGGCAAGTTCAGGCCGGTGGAGGTGCCGATCTGGGGCGACATCGGAGCGACCTTGGAGATCTTCTCCGCCGAGCTGCAGGCGGCGCACCGCCCCGACCTGGTCGAGACGGTGGCGAGACGTACGGAACGGTGGCTGCGGGAGGTGCGGCGACGCAGCGGGCTGCACGACACCGAAGGGCGGATGCATCCGGCGGCGGTGTTCACCGCCCTCTCCGACACGGCACCGGCGCAGGCGGCGATGGCGGTCGACGTCGGGAACAACACCTACGCCTTCGGGCACTACTTCCGCTGCAAACCCGGACAGGACGTGGTGATGTCCGGATACCTGGGGTCGATCGGATTCGCCTTCCCCGCCGCCATGGGCCTGTGGGCGGCCATCCGTGGGACCGACCGGAAGGTGATCTCCGTCTCCGGTGACGGTAGATTCGGCCAGTATCTCGCCGAGTTCACCACCGCGGTGAAATACCGGATGCCGATCTGTCATGTCGTCCTCGACAACGGCGAGTTGGGCAAGATCAGCCGCGAACAGGTCGGGGCGCTGCGTCCCGTCTGGGAGACCGGGCTGGTCAACCCCGATTTCGCCGAGTACGCCCGCATCTGCGGAGGTCGGGGTTTTCGGGCCGACCGACCGGAGATCCTGGCCGACACCTTCGCCGAGGCGCTGGCCGTCGACGACGGTCCGGTCGTCGTCTCGGTTCCCACGATGGCCCTGGCGGTGTAGACGCACGGGCCGTGGTCCCTAGGATCGGTGCATGGGTTCCATCGAGGTGACGGTCAACGGCGAACGGCGTCGCATCACACCCACGGGACGGACCGCCGTCGACGTCCTCCGGGTCGACCTCGGGCTGACCGGTACGAAACTGTCGTGCGGCAACGGACTCTGCGGGGCGTGCACCGTCTGGGTCGACGGGGTCCCGGCGGTCACCTGCGTCATGCCGGCGGAAGCCCTCGACGGTCGGGACGTCGTCACCGTCGAAGGTCTCTCGGCGGAAGGGCTCCACCCGGTCCAACACGCCCTCCTGGCCGCCGACGGGCTCCAATGCGGTTTCTGCACCCCGGGCATGGTGATGGCCGCCGCCGCGTTCCACGACCGGTGGCGGCGGGACCACGGCACGGGACGTCCCGGCCGCCAGGAAGTCGTCGACGCCCTCGCCGGGAACCTCTGCCGGTGCGGGTCCGGGCCCGCCATCATCGCCGCCGTCCAGGACGCCTGCGAAGGGCGCTACGACACGCCCGGGCCCTACCCGCGGCCCCGGATCGACGGGTTGGCGAAGGTGACCGGATCCGCCCGGTACACCGACGACCTCACCTTCGACGGCCTGCTGGAAGGGGTCGTCCTCCGGTCCACCGAACCCCACGCCGACGTGCTGGCCGTCCGTGCCGAAGCGGCCCTCGCCCTCCCCGGTGTGCGGGGATACGCCGACCTGTTGGGGAGAAGCCGTCGGGTCCGGTACACGGGCCAGCCCATCGGCGTCCTCGTCGCCGTCGACCGGGCCACGGCGCTGGCCGCCCTCGACGTCGTCGAGGTCGTCTACGCACCCCACCCGGCGGCGATCGGCCTGGAAGCCGCCCTCGCCCCCAACGCCCCCAACACCCATCTTCGGCGTTGGACGCCCCCGTCCAACAACGAGGCGAGGCCGGCACCCGCCCGGTACCACGGCAACGCCCGGGGACCCCAGTTCGCCTTCTCGAAACGGCGGTTCACCGCCCGGCGGCTGGTGAAGGCGGCCCGGGCGGTCGGCGACCCGCTCCTCGTCGAAGAGACGTTTCGGATCCCCCACCAGGTCCACGCCGCCCCCGAACCCCACGTGGCGATCGCCCGCTGGGACGACGACGCCCTCACCGTATGGGTGTCCACCCAGTCCATCTCGTCGCTCGAGCGGAAACTGGCGAAACGGTACGACACCGAGGTCACCGTCATCTCCCACCACGTCGGAGGGGCGTACGGTGCCAAACAGTCGATCACCGACGAGGTCGTCGCCGCCGTCGAAGGGGCTCGGGTCGCCGGAGCTCCGGTTCGGGTCCGCTACGACCAGGCGGAAGACCTGTCGTACAGCGGGCATCGGCCGGGCGACCGGATCGACCTCGCCCTGCTGGCGTCGGCCACGGGTGAGCTGCGGGCGGTACAGGTCACCTCCTACGCCGACGGCGGCGCATCGGCCGGCCAGACCGTCGCCGGTCTCGTACGGATCACCTACCCGGGAGCGCCGATGGACCTGGCCGACTACGACGTCGTCTCCAACGCGCCTCCCGGCAAGCCGTTCCGGGCGCCCGGCTTCCCCCAGGTCCTCGTCGCCCTCGAACAGGCCGTCGACGAGGTCGCCCTCCGCCTCGGTGACGACCCGGTGGACCTCCGCCGCCGCTGGTCCCGACGGCCGCTCCGCCACCTCCTCTACGACCGGGTCGCGGCCCATCCGATGTGGCGGGACCGTCCGGGATTCGGGGCCGAGCGTGGACGGCACCGGCGAGGCGTCGGCGTGGCCTTCGGGACCTGGTACTACGGCTACGACCCGGCGGTCCGGGTCGCAGCCGCCCTTGAAGGCGGCCGCCTGTCCGTGTCGACCGCCCTCCAGGACATGGGTCAGGGGGCGTACACGGTGCTTGCCACCGCCGTCGCCGACACCTTCGGTGTAGCCGTCGCCGACGTGGAGGTGAGGGCGGGGGATTCGCGTCTCGAACGGGGGCCTACCTCGTCCGCCTCCCGGACGTCGCCGTCCGTCTACCCGGCGGCGTCCGCTGCGGCCGTCCGACTCCACGCCGAACTCCTCGAAGCGGCCGCCGAGGTCCTCGGAGGCCCGGTGGAGGCGGTCCCCGGCGGCGTCACCCACGCCGGTGAGATGATCCCGTGGCCGGACCTGTTCGACCGTCTGGAGGACCGTCGCGTCGAGGCGGGCCGGCCGAAAGACGGTCACGTTCCCGCTACCCCCTTCCCCGTCGAAGGGGTGCAGATCGGCTGGGGGCTCAGCGACGTCGCCCACCTCGTCGAAGTCGACGTCGACACCCGATACGGGACGGTGCAGCCCCGACGGGTGTACGTCGCCCTCGCCGCCGGACGCATCTACGCACCCGACCTGGCCCGCAGCCAGGTCGAAGGTGGCGTCATCCAAGGGATCGGCCTCGCCCTGTACGAAGAACGTCGTCTCGATCTCCGCAGCGGGCTCGTCCTGAGCGCCGACGTCGGTTCGTACCGGTACCCGGCGATGGGAGACACCCCCGAGGTGGAGGTCGAGTTCATCGAGGAGGGTTTCGAGCACGCTCCCGGCGGTGGCGCCGGGATCGCCGAACTGGCGATCACGTCGGCGCCGGCGGCGACGGTGAACGCCGTCGCCAACGCCGTCGGACGCCGATTCCCCGAACTGCCGCTCCGTCCCGACCGGGTGTTGGAGGCCCTCCGATGACGGTGCACCGTCCCGCCGACCTCGCCTCCGCCTCCGCCGCCGACGGCGAATACCGGGCCGGCGGCACCGACGTCGAAGAACGGCACCGCCTGGGGATCTCCACGGGCCCGGTCGTCGACCTGTCGGGCATCGACGAGCTTCGAGGCCTGGTCGTCACCGACGACGGAGGGGTTCGGATCGGAGCGATGACCCGGCTGACGGAGCTGGAGACCCTGGGAGGCTTGATGGCCGACGCGGTGCGCGGCATCGTCCCCGGCCTGAGGGCCGTCGGGACGGTCGGCGGTGAACTCCTCCAGCGGACCCGATGCTGGTACTTCCGGCATCCCAACACCCTCTGCCTGAAACGTGGCGGCGACGCCTGCCCCGCCCGGGAGGGGGACCATCTGTACGGCGTCGTGTTCGACACCGGCCCGTGTGTCTGGCCGCACCCGTCTTCCCTCGCTCCCGCTCTGGTGGCGACAGGGGCGGTGGCGGAGATCTACGGCGGCCCCGACCGCCTCGTCGAAGACCTGTACGGTGACGGGTCGGACCCGTCCCGGGATCACCTCCTCGGCCCCGGTGAGATCCTCGTGGCGGTGCTCGTCCCCTCCGTCGACCGGTGGTCCCACGTACGGGTCGAGCCCCGGTCGGCGTCGGCGTCCCCTCTGGTCGAGGTGGCGGCCGCCGAGACCGGCGGCGTGCTGCGGGTCGCCGCCGGCGGCGTCGCCCCGGCGCCGCGACGCCTGATGGCGGTCGAGGAGGCCGTCGCCGCCGGTGCAGGCGCCCGGGAGGCCGCCGCCATGGCGTCGGAGGGGGCGGCGGCGTTGACGGGCACCGCCTACAAGGTCCCCCTCCTGCAGGCGGCGGTCGAAGAGGCCCTCGAGACCCTCGCCTGAACAGACGAAACCCCCCGTCGTCTCCGACGGGGGGTGTGCTCGTCCCACCCCCGGTACCCCAAGATCCCCGCGGCTTGCCGGCACCCACCGGCCCGGCGGGCCCATCGTATGGGAACCAGGTACCCGGTTCAATACGTCATATGGCGTAGCATTGGACGATGGCAGGGGACGATGAGCGTAGGGGAACCGACCCTCGGCACCGATGATCGCGCCGCGGTCGACGCTCTGGTCGAAGAGATGCACCAGGCCGACGACATGGACGGCTTCCTGGAGACCGTCCTGGTGGGTCTCCAACGACTCGTGCCGTCCATCACCGTCGCCTACGCCGAAGTGAACCCGGCGACGGGTGCCATCATCTACCGACCTCTCCCCGAACCCGCCGAAGTGGCGGCCGAGGAAGTGCTGGCGGCGTTGGGGGACCAGCTCGCCGCCAACCCGCTGGTCGGCCATTTCCTCCGCACCGGCGACACCAGGGCGGTGATGTGGTCGGACCTCCCCGACGAGTTCGAGGAGTTCCGCCGGACACCCGCCTACCGGGTGTTCTTCGCGCCGCGGGGGATCGAATCCCAACTCGCCGTCGCCCTGCCCGTCCCCGACGGGCTGGTCGCCGGCTTCGGACTGAGTCGAGGCCCCGAAGGGTTCTCGGAGCGGGACCGGCTGGTGCTGAACACCCTCCGCCCCCATCTGGCGGCCGCCCACCGGGCGATCCAGTCCCGCCAGGAGGCTCAACACTGGAAGACGGTGCTGACCGCCGAAGGCTGGGCGGTGGTGCTGGTGGACGCAGACGGGGTCGTCGTCCCCTCCGTCCCCGACGGTCCCGAACCGGCCCTGGGGATCGGGTTTCCCCTCGAGCCGGGAGAGCCCCTCCCCGAACCCCTCGCCGCGGCGGTGGTGTCCGTCGTCGGGGGGTACGACGCCGGGGAGCTCACCTCCCGGGCGGGGCCGATCCGGGTGGAGGCCGCCGGAGCAGACTTCGACGCCTGGGTGGTGCCGTCACCGATCCCGCCCCATGTGGTGCTGGTCAAACCCCGCGGGGTCGACCGGAGAGCCCTCGCCCGGGTGGGGTTGAGCGCCCGCCAGGTCGACGTCGCCGTCGTGTTGGCCGAAGGCGGCACGAACCGTCAGATCGCCGCCCGCCTGGGGATGGCCGAAGCCACCGTGAAAAAGCACCTGGAGCACATCTTCGCCGTACTTGGCGTCGACAACCGGGCGGCGGCGGTGGCGGCGATCCGCAGCGCCCGGATTCGGGCCGGCTGACCGGCTACCGCTTCCGGACGGCGTGTTGACCTGGCAGAATGCCGGGCGGGCGGACTGGGCGACAGGACCGATGAAGCGTCTTCGACAGATCCGTCCGATGCTGACCGAGCCGGTTCGCGGCTCTGCGGTGGTGGCTTTCCGAGTGCTCTTCGGCCTCCTCATGGCCTGGGAAGCCACCCGGTATCTGACCAACGGCTGGGCCCTCACCTCCTACGGGCCCGGATTCCATTTCACCTACTGGCCGTTCGACTTCGTCCGACCTCTGCCCGGCCGGGGCATGGAGTTCGTCTTCGCCCTCATGTTCGTCGCCGCCCTCGGGGTGGCAGCCGGGCTCTGGTACCGGGTCTCGGCGGTGATCCTGGCCGTCACCACCGCCTACGTCTTCCTCATCGACCAGGTCAACTACCTCAACCACTGGTACCTGATCGTCCTGTTCTCGATCCTCCTGGTGGTCATCCCCGCTCACCGGCGATACTCGCTGGATGCGTGGAGGACCGGGGAGGACCGTCCCCTACGGCGGTGGGCTCTGTGGCTGCTCCGGTTCCAGATCTCGGTGCCCTACGTCTTCGGCGGCATCGCCAAGCTCAACGGCGACTGGCTGACGGGGCGTCCCCTCACCCAGTGGCTCGACGCCCGAACGGACACGCCGCTGGTCGGATGGGTGTTCGAGATCGAAGGGGCGGGGATCGTCCTCGCCTGGGGAGCGATGCTCTTGGACCTGGCGGTCCCCTGGCTCATGCTCGGCACCCGGGTCGCTCGGCTCCCCGCCTTCGGCATCGCCATCGTGTTCCATCTGATGAACGCCCGGCTGTTCTCCATCGGGGTCTTCCCGGCGATGATGGTGGCGTCGACCACGCTGCTGCTTCCCGACGACTGGCCCGAACGCCTGCTCGCCGCGGTCCGTCGGCGCCGGTCGATCGTGGTCTCCGGCGGTGTGATGACGTTGTTCGCCTACTGGTTCGCCGAAGGTCGGGTCCCCCAGGCCCTCGTCTTCGGGCTGGGTGTGGCGGTGCTGGTCTCCGAGATCGGACGGGACGGCGTCCCGGCGGAGCCGGAACCGACCGAAACCGCCGTTCCGGCGGTGACGATGCGGGGGGCGGCGATGGGGCTGTTGGCGTTGTGGGTGGCGGTCCAGGTGCTCGTACCGCTCCGCCACCTCGTCATCGAAGGAGATCCGAGCTGGACGGAGGAAGGTCACCGGTTCGCCTGGCACATGAAACTGCGGGACAAGGAGGTGGAGAGCATCGTCTTCGAGGTGTATTCGCCTCAGGCCCAGGCCACCTGGTGGGTGGCCCCCGAGCAGTACCTCACCCCCCGCCAGGCGCGGAAGATGGCGTCCCATCCCGACATGCTGGTGCAGTTCGCCCGGTTCCTCGAAGAGGAGTTCTCCGACCGGCTCCCCGGAGACCTGGAGGTGATGGCCCACGCCGAGGTGTCCCTCAACGGCCGGGAACCCCGGCTGTTGGTCGATCCCGACACCGACCTCACCTCCGTCCCTCGACCCTGGTGGGGGCACGCCGAGTGGATCCTGCCCCGCGACGGGGTGTCCACAGGCGCCGAGAGCGGATAGGCTCGGGCGTGACATGGCCATCGACATCGCCGGATTCGTCACCGACCTGAAAGACCACGCCGTCGAACACGGATTCCACGTCCACGACGAACGCCACTTCGTCGAGACGTACTCGCTCCGACAGTCCTGGGAGATCGACCTCCATCCCGAAGAGGCCTGCGGCGGCCCCCTCGACCTGCACGTCGCCCTCGACGTCGACCCTCGCGTGTTGCTGTCCCTCCAGGACCGGCTCGAAGAGATCGGCGACGAATGGGAAGAGCCCGAAGACGTCTACCGTCTTGCCCTCTACTTCAACTGGGGTGTGCCGCCGCTGGCGAACCCGCCGGACCTGCTGGTGCTGGCCACCGACCTCGCCGGGCTGGGAGGACCGGGGCTTCCCATCGAAGTGTCGGAGATCGACTCGTACCTGGCCGTCACCGAGGCGCCGGAGCGGCGCCTCACCGTGGTGGGGAGGACCGACGTCTCCCTGGTGGATCTGCTGATGGGTCGGGAACAGCTCTGCGACCAGCTCGACCGGGCCAAAGACGTCAGCCTCTACCTCTTGGAGAAGGTGATGAACTGGACCTGACGGTCCATCGTCTGCGTCAGCTGGTGGGACGGACCTCGAAGACGAGGACGTCGGCTTCGTCGTCGAAGACCAGGGTGTAGGTCGCGCCGTCCCGTTCGAGGGTCGACAAGAGGCCCGGGAGGATCGGGTTTCGGATGTCCAGGCCGAGCTGGGCGAGGAGGTCGGCCCGGCCCGGGGCGTCCAGTTCGGGCTCCACGACAGAGATGGTCACCCCGAGGGTCGCCAACATGATCTGGTCGGACGTGGGATCCCCGGCCGGGTCTCCCACGAACCGAATCAACTCGACCGTCTCCGACCCGGCGATCTCGAGGGACAGGTAGGGGGAGAACTCGTAGACGCCGGGCTGCTCGGCGAAGGCGGGGGGAAGCTGCACCGGGACCCGGAACCGCCGCGCCACCGAGTTCCACGTCGCCACGAAGCCCTTGGGCGACATCGTGAACACCGACGGCGTCTCGGAGGGGAGAGTGGTAGTGGTGGTGGCCAGACTCGTCGCCGCCGGCGCGGCGGTCGTCGGTGGGGCGGCGACGAGTCTGGCCACCACCACTA
>WFOA01000098.1 GCA_015488325.1 Acidimicrobiia bacterium
GTGGACGACCCTGCTGATCCCCCTCGTCGCCGCCGTCGCCGCCGTCGCCCTCTGGTGGTACTTCGACGACACCGCCGCCAGGACCCAAACCAAGGCCAGAGCCGCCGTGGCCGAGGCCGCCGGCGAACTCTCCGCCGTCGCCGACCGACTCTCCGCCGACCTCGCCCAACTCCCCGACGTGGTCGCCGACCCCCGCCGCCGTGCCGCCCTCGTCACCGGCACCGCCGGGTTGGACGCCGCCGCCCGCCGTCTCTTCGACGCAGCCGCCGCCCTTCCCGCCGACCTCGACGACCCCGACCGGGTCCGTCTGCGAGCCTCCGAGCTGGCACGACGAAGCTTCGCCGCAGCCACCGACATCACCGAAACCTTCGCCGTCGCCGCCGCCCTCGCCCCCCTCGAGGAACGTCCCGAACTGCCGCCGTCGGTGCCACCGGAAGCGGTACCCGACCTGGCCGCCGAAGTCGCCTGGTGGATCACCCGTGTCGACGGCACCGCCCCCGACCTGCCGACGACACCCCGGTGGCGACGGCTCGGAGACGCCGTGGAAGGCCTGTCGGCCCGTCTCGACACCTTCCAGGAGGACTACCTCGGGGCGGTGCGGGACGGTGACCCGGAACGGGCAGCCGCCGTCGTCGCCTCCCTCGACCAGGCGACCCTCGAAGTCGTCGCCGTCCTCGACGCAGTGCTGGCGGACGTCGGCGTCGAAACCTCCGTCGAGCTCGCCGAGATCGCCCGCCTCAGCGGCGATCTGGCTCAGGGGCCACGCTGACGTCCATCTCCTGCACGGCCCGCTGGAAATCTTCGACGCCTTGGAACTCTTCGTACACGGAGGCGAAACGGAGGTAGGCCACTTCGTCGAGGCTCCGCAGCGCTTCGAGGACCCGACGGCCGATCTCCTCCGAACTCACCGGCCCGGCCGCCGCCAGCGCGTCCTCCTCGACCGCGGCGACGAGGTCGTCGACCCAGCCCCTCGGGACCGGACGGTCGGCCAAGGCCGCCTCGACGCCGCGTCGCAGCTTGTCCGCCGTGAACGCCTCGAGCCGACCGGAACGTTTCCGGACCATCACCATCGGCGCGACCCGCTCGTAGGTGGTGAACCGCCGACCGCAGGAGCTGCACTCGCGGCGTCGCCGGATCGCCGCGTTGGCTTCAGCCGGACGGGAATCCACCACTCGGGTGTCGGCTTCGTGGCAGAAGGGGCATTGCATGGCCGGACCAGCGTACCCGCTCGCACGCCCCGAAGCTCCTGCGGGCCGACCCATGCCTCAGTCGCCCGGGATCAGCAGGCGCTGGCCGGGATGGATCGTCGCCTGGTCCAGTCCGTTCAGCCGACGGATCCGTGCCACGACCGCCCGGACGTCCTCCTGGTTCGCCGAGATCTCTTCGGCGATCTCCCACAGGGTGTCGCCCGTCTCCACGACGTAGACCGTGGTAGCCGGCGGATTCACCGCATCGACCCGGGTGGCGAGCAGGAGGAAGATCGACGCCAACGCCACGAGCAGAACCAAAAGACGGACGGACGGTGCCGACGTGGTGTGTGTCATCGTTCTTCCTCCTGTGCTCGGCCTTCCGAGGCTCCTCGCCAGCCGGACCCCCAACGTACGGGGCGGGTGTGACAGAAACGCCACCGACCCGAACGTCTGTTCGCTCGATGATATCGAACGTCTGTTCGCTCCGTCAAGTCGAACATATGTTTGGAACGCGAAACCGGGCGAGGTATCCTTCCGGGGACAAGGAGGCATTCGTGGTTCAACGTTCCGAGCTCAGCACCCGACAGCAGCAGGTCCTCGACTTCCTGCGCGCCACCGTCGCCGAGCGTGGGTATCCACCGTCGGTGCGTGAGATCGGCGAAGCCCTCGGGCTCTCGTCGCCCTCCACCGTCCATTCCCACCTCTCCGCCCTCGTCAAGGCCGGATACATCCGCAAAGACCCTTCCAAACCCCGGGCCATCGAGATCCTCGACCAGCCGGCCACCCAGGCTCCCGCCCTCGATCACCGCATCCGCGAAGTGCCCCTCGTCGGGCGGATCGCCGCCGGCAGTCCGATCCTCGCCGACGAGGACATCGAAGACATCGTCCCGCTACCCACCGACTTCGTCGGATCCGGACCGGTCTTCATGCTGTCGGTGAAGGGCGACTCGATGCAGGGGGCGGGCATCCTCGACGGCGACTACGTCATCGTCCGCCGTCAGCCCGACGCCGACGACGGCGAGATCGTCGCCGTCCTCGTCGACGGTGAAGAGGCCACCGTCAAACGGATCCGGCGGCGAGACGGCCGGGTCGAGCTCCATTCCGAGAACCCGGCCTATCCGCCCATGGTGTTCACCGAGGGCGTCGAGATCCTCGGCAAGGTCGTCTCGGTGCTCCGTCGGGTCCGCTGAGCCGCGTCAGAGGCCCGGCCACTCCCCTTCGAACACCACCCGGGCAGGGCCCGTCAACCACGACCGGTTCTCGTCGATCCGTACCCTCGCGGTGCCGCCGGGCAGATCCACCTCGACGTCGGACCCGGTGACGCCGAGTCGGTGACTCACCGCCACCGACGCCACCGCGCCCGTCCCGCAGGCCAACGTCTCGCCCACTCCCCGCTCCCAGACCCGCAGCCGGATCCGATCAGGTCCCGCCACCGTCACGAACTCGACGTTCACGCCTGCGGGGAAGCGGGGATGGTGCTCCACCTTCGAACCCACCTCGGCGACCGGGACCAGATCCGGGTCGTCGACGATCCGCACCGCGTGGGGGTTGCCTACGTCGGCTTCGTGGTAGCGGGCACCGTCGATGTCCACCGAACCGGTCACCGTCACCCTGCCGAGGTCGACCGTGACCTGATCCCCGACGATGACCCGCCGCGGCCCCACGGGCGTCTCCACCGTGAACTCGGCACCCTCCACCATCCCCCGGTCCACTGCCAGCCGTCCCACACAGCGGAGCCCGTTTCCGCACATCTCGGCAGGAGTCCCGTCGGCGTTCCAATACTCCATGCGTACGCGCTCGCCCAACGGCGTCACCACCAACACGCCGTCGGCCCCGACTCCCCGCCTCCGGTCGCACAGGGCCGACACCCGATCGGCCGACAAGACCAACGGGCCTTCGAACACGACGAAGTCGTTCCCCAGGCCCTCCATCTTCACGAACCGCATCGCACCTCCCCCAACAGCGTCGCCAGCGCCGCCGACACCAACTCGTCGAGGTCCCCCGTCCACGGAAGCCAACGAATCCGAGGGTCGCGTCGGAAGAAGGTCCGTTGTCTCCGGGCGAGGGCCAACGTGGCGGCTTCCGCCCGGGCGAACCCTTCGTCCACGTCCACCCGACCCTCGACCACGTCCAGGAGCTGTCTGTAGCCGACGGCCTGGGAGGCGGTCCGACCCAACCGGGGAGCAAGCCGCTCCACCTCCTCCAAGAACCCGGCCCGGCGCATCTCGGTGAGGCGGCGCCGCACTCGGTCTGCCAGTTCGGCACCGGGATCGACGCCGACGGCCCGGACCGGAAGCTCGGACCGATAGGCCCGCAGGTCCGCCGCCTCGGTGGTACGGGCCCTGCCGCTGGGGGTGTCGCCGGTGAGTTCCCAGATCTCCAAAGCCCGCAGCACCCTGCGGGGATTCGCCAGGTCGACGTAGCGACCGGCTTCCGGATCCACCGCCAACAGCTCCTCCACCAGCTCGCCGGCGGGTCGCCGCTCGAGACGGGCCCGAACCTCGGCGTCGTGGGGCGGGAAACGCATCGGGTCGACCACCGCCCGGAAATGCAGGCCGGAACCTCCGGCGATGATGAGGGGACGCGTCGTGTGGTCGATGACCGCCCGCGCCTCTCGTTGGAACCGGGCGACCGTGAACTCCTCCTCCGGCTCCGCCAAGTCGATCATGTGGTGGGGCACCCGTTCCCGTTCCTCCCGGGTCGGCTTCGCCGTACCGATGTCCATCCCCCGGTACACCTGCATCGAGTCGACCGACAGGATCTCGGCGCCGAGGCGCTCCGCCAGGGCCAAGGCCAGGTCGCTCTTCCCCGCCGCGGTGGGTCCGAGCACGGCGAACAGCTTCAGAGGAGCCTCCCGAACAGATGGTGGCGTCCGGCCGACGTGATCTCGACGTCGGCGAAGGTCCCCGGTGGGAGCTCGGCGGGAACATGGACCACTTTCCCTCCCCGCGTCCGGGTGGTCGCCATCGCCGGGTCCTTCTTCGACGGTCCTTCGGACAGGACCTCCATCCGCCGGCCCACCAACTGCTGGTTCCGTTCCCACGAGATCCGGTTCTGCATCTCGACGAGCCGCTCGAACCGCTCCTGCGCCACGTCGGAAGGGACGAAGTCGTCGACCATCTCGGCCGCCGCGGTGCCGGGGCGGGGCGAGAACAGGAACATGAAGGCCTGGTCGAAACGGGCCTCCTCCATCACCGCCAGGGTCGCTTCGAAGTCTTCGTCGGTCTCCCCGGGGAACCCGACGATCACGTCGGTGGAGACGGTGAGGTCCGGCACGATCTCCCGGGCCATCGCCAGACGGCCCAGGAACCGTTCGACCGTGTACCCCCGGTGCATCTTGGCGAGGATCCGGTCGCTGCCGCTCTGCAGAGGGAAATGGAGCTGTTCGCACACCGCTTCGGTCTCTGCCATCGCCCGGGCCACGTCCTCCCGGAAATCGTTCGGATGGGGGCTGGTGAACCGGATCCGGCGAATCCCCTCGACCTCGCCGACTCGCCGCAGCAGGTCGGCGAAGATCGGCCGGCGACGTCCGTCCACTGCCAGATCCCTCCCGTACGTGTCGACGTTCTGGCCGAGGAGGGTCACCTCCACCACCCCGTCGGCGGCGAGGCGTTCCACTTCCCGGACGATGTCTCCGGGTCGGCGACTGATCTCGGGGCCCCGCACCGCCGGGACGATGCAGAACGTGCAGGTGTTGTTGCATCCCACCTGGATCGTCACCCACGCCGAATGGGGAAGCTCCCGGCGGGCGGGAAGCGACGACGGCATGGCCTGCAACTCGTCGACGATCTCGGTGATCGGGCCCCACGCTTCGGCATGGTCCATGAGATCCAACACCCGATCCAGGTTGTGGGTGCCCATGACCACGTCCACCCACGGGGCCTTCTCACGGACCAGGTCACGGTCTTTCTGGGCGGCACAGCCGCCCACGATCAACAGCATGTCCGGGTTGGCGTCCTTCAGCCGTTTGAGCTGACCCAAGTTGCCGTAGAGGCGGTTGTCGGCGCTCTCGCGGATCGTGCAGGTGTTGATGAACACGACGTCGGCGTCGGCGACGTCGCCGGTCGGCACCATCCCGTCGCTCTCCAACAGCCCGGCGATTCGCTCCGAGTCGTGTTCGTTCATCTGACAGCCGAAGGTACGGATGTGAAAGGTCCGACCCTGCCGGGTGGGACGCCGGAAGGGCCGTTCACGGGGCGCGGGGTCGGGTAGCAGAACCGTGGTCATCGGGCGTAGTCGGTGGCCCTGAACTCTCTGATGACGGTGACCTGGATCTGGCCAGGATACTGGAGGTCCTCTTCCAACTTGCGTGAGATCCGGCGGGCCAGGTCGGTGGCTCGGAGGTCATCCACCTCGCCGGGGTCCACGACCACTCGCACTTCCCGTCCTGCCTGCATGGCGAAGACCCGGTCGACGCCGTCGAATTCGCGAACCAGGTTCTCCAGACGTTCGAGGCGACGCACATACGACTCCAAGGCTTCCCGCCGGGCCCCCGGACGGGCAGCCGACACCGCATCTGCCGCCTGCACCAGCACGGCCAGCACCGTGCGAGGCTCCACTTCGTTGTGGTGGGCTTCGATGCCGTGCACCACCGCCGCATCCTCTTCGAAACGCCGAGCGATCTCCGCCCCGATGAGGGCGTGGGAGCCCTCCACTTCGTGGGTGACGGCCTTGCCGATGTCGTGGAGCAGCGCCGCCCGTTTCACCGGCATCGGATCGATCCCGAGCTCGGCGGCGAGCATGGAGGCGATGTGGGCCGACTCCACCAGGTGTTTCAGGACGTTCTGGCCGTAGGACGTCCGATACTTCAGCCGGCCCAACAGGACGACCAGCTCGGGATGCATCCGGCTCAGACCGACCTCCAACAGCGCCCATTCGCCAGCATCACGCACGTTCTGTTCGACCTCGGCGCGGGCCTTCTCGTAGGCTTCCTCGATCGACGACGGATGGATCCGACCGTCGGCGACCAGGCGCTCCACCGTGATCCTGGCTACCTCCCGACGGACCGGATCGAACGACGACACCGACACCGCCTCGGGGGTGTCGTCGACGATGAGGTTCACCCCGGTCACCGCCTCCAACGCCCGGATGTTCCGACCTTCCCGGCCGATGATCCGCCCCTTCATGTCGTCCGACGGCAGCTCGACCACCGACACCGTCGACTCGGTGACGACCTCCGAGGCGAGGCGCTGGATGGCGGTCGCCAGGATCCGTCGAGCTCGGCGGTCCGCCTCTTCGCGTGCCTTGATCTCCAGGTCACGCACGATGAGCATCGCGTCCCGCCGCGCCTCGTGTTCGACCTTGGCCAGGAGCTGCTCTTTGGCGGCCCGGGCGTCGACGGCCGCGACCCGCTCCAGCTCCTCGCGGGCCTGCTCCCGCAGCCGTTCGGCCTCCTGGCGAAGCTCCGACGTCGACTGCTCCCGTTCGAGGAGCATCTGTTCGCGTTGGGCGAGGTTGGCGGCCCGCTGCTCCAGCGTCTCCTCGCGCTGGATGAGTCGGGCTTCGATGGTCTCCAGTTCGAGGCGGCGGTGTTCGAGGGCGGCCTCTTCCCGTTCCCGGAAGGCTTCGGCCTTCGCCCGCGCCTCCTCTTCGGCCCGGGTGAGGATCCGTTGGGCCTCCAGACGGGCCGCCGCCACCGCCTCTTCGGCATCGGCGACCCCGGCGTTGCGTCTGCTGCGTCCCAACACGAGCGCCACCGCCAGTCCCACCGCTGCGCCGGTGACCAGCGCCGCCACCCCGATGGCGATCGCTGCCGTTCCTGCGTCCATCTCGTCCCCGTTTCCTCCCGAACCGAAACGGCGTGCCGAGCCCGTACCGGGCCCGGCACACACACGATCCCCGCAGGATCAACCGATCACAACCAAACTCAAGCCGTCGATGGTGTGGCGGTCATCTCCCGTTCATTCCGTGTTTCGGTTCGGTCGTTTGTTCGTCGTCGTGTGTGTGACTAGGCGATCAATGCTACCCGACACGACGCCGTTGTCCCGGACCTCTCCCTCACTCCTCCGCCGAGCTGTCGGCCATCTCCTCCTGGTCGGAGCCGGCGAGTCCGACGAGCTCATAGACCTTCGCCTGGAGCTGCACCGCCACCTCGGGGTTCTCCCGGAGGAACCGTTTGGCGTTCTCTCGGCCCTGGCCGAGCTGGTCGTCGTCGAAGGTGTACCAGGCGCCGCTCTTGCGCACGACGCCGTACTCCACCGCCACGTCCAACAGGCTCCCTTCCCGAGAGATCCCCTCACCGAACATGATGTCGAACTCCGCCTGGCGGAAGGGGGGCGCCATCTTGTTCTTCACGACCTTCACCCGGCACCGGTTTCCGGTGTTCTCCCCGCCGTCTTTGATCGCTTCGATCCGGCGGATGTCCAGACGGATGCTGGCGTAGAACTTGAGGGCTCGCCCACCCGGCGTCGTCTCGGGCGAACCGAACATCACCCCGATCTTCTCTCGGAGCTGGTTGATGAAGATGGCGGTGGTACGAGACCGGTTGAGGTTCCCGGTGAGCTTGCGGAGCGCCTGGGACATCAGCCGGGCCTGCAAGCCGACGTGGCTGTCCCCCATCTCCCCTTCGATCTCGGCCCTCGGCACCAGCGCCGCCACCGAGTCGACGACCAGCACGTCGAGGGCACCCGACCGGATCAGCATGTCGGCGATCTCCAGGGCCTGCTCCCCCGTGTCGGGCTGGGAGATCAGCAGCTCATCGACGTCCACCCCCAGGGCCTTGGCGTAGACGGGATCGAGGGCGTGTTCGGCGTCGATGAAGGCGGCGATCCCCCCGTTCCGCTGCGCCTCCGCCACGATGTGGAGCGCCAACGTGGTTTTCCCGGAGGATTCGGGGCCGTAGATCTCCACCACCCGTCCCCGAGGCACACCCCCGATGCCGAGGGCGAGATCGAGGGAGAGGGCGCCGGTGGAGATCACCTCGACCGACTGGTTGGCCCGGTCGCCCATCTTCATGATGGCGCCTTGACCGAATTGGCGTTGAATCTGGGAGACCGCCATCTCCAAGGCCTTGTCGCGTTCCACCTCGGCTCCTTCCTCGTGTGGGACCCAATGTACGACGCCCCACCGACAAATCACAGGGATGTGACTTCGACCCTAGTCGAACAGGCGTTCGCTGCCAAGCATCAGACGAGGTCGAACCGTTCCAGGGCCTCGTAGCGGGCTCCGCCACGGCCCAGCTTCGACTCGTACAGCACCACCTCGCCCACGTGGAAGCGGATCGGCCCCACCCGGGCCCCCTCCACCAGGGCCGACACGTCCTGGTGCGGTCGAATCCGGCTCAGCGTGACGTGGGGTACGAAGGGGCGGTCCTCCGGGTCGTAGCCGGCCCGCTGTGCCGCCTCCTCCACCGTCGCCGCCAGCTCTCCGAGACGTTCGGCGCCGTGGGTGACACCCACCCAGAGTACCGTCGCACGACGAGGTCGAGGGAAAGCCCCCAACCCCCGGAGCGTCACCCAGAAC
>WFOA01000099.1 GCA_015488325.1 Acidimicrobiia bacterium
CCCTCGACACCCCCCTCGAAGCCTCCGGCGCCGTCTTCCCGATGGTCCACATCGACATGAACGAGAACGGCGCCTACGACTTCGCCCCACCCGACGTCACCACCGACGTCCCCGGTGTCGGCGACGACGGCCAATCCGTCACCGTGGCCCGGATCGAGATCACCGTCGAAGGCTGACGACTGCGACCGACCGGGCGGCGGCGGCCGGGATCGGGCCCGGTACCCTGGCGGGCCGTGAACAGCTTCGACCCCGTCGCCGCCGCCCGGGCCTGGATCGACGGCGACCCCGACCCCGAGACCCGACGCGAGCTGCAGGCCCTCGTCGACGCCGGCGCCGTCGACGAGCTCGCCGACCGCATGGCGGGCACTCTGCGCTTCGGAACCGCCGGGCTTCGGGGACGGGTCGAGGCCGGGTCGAACCGGATGAACCGGGCCACCGTGATCCGGGCCACCCGCGGGGTGGCAGACTGGCTCCTCTCCCGCGACTCCCGGGGACCGGTGGTGGTGGGTCGAGACGCCCGGCTCTCCAGCGAAACGTTCATGGCCGACACGGTCGGCGTCCTCGTGGCCGCCGGGTTGGAGGTCCGCTACCTTCCCGAACCCACCCCGACCCCGGTGGTCGCCTACACCGCACGACGGCTCGAAGCCGACGCCGCCATCGTCATCACCGCCAGCCACAACCCACCCGCCGACAACGGCTACAAGGTCTACGACTCGAACGCGGTGCAGATCATCCCGCCCGCCGACGTCGAGATCGCCGAGGCCATCGACCGGGTCGGCCGGGCCGTCGACGTCCCCCGCGTCGACGACCCCTACGGTCACCCGTCGGCGACCCCGGTGGACATGTGGAGCTCCTACATGGCGGACCTCCGGAGGCTGCTGCCCCAGACCGAAGGCTCCGACGCCCTCGACATCGTCTACACCCCGCTCCACGGGGTGGGGGGACCCTGGACGACCGGGGCCTTGGCCCGATTCGGGTTCACCGCCGTTCACACCGTCGCCGACCAGTTCGAACCCGACGGACGTTTCCCGACCGTGGCGTTCCCCAACCCCGAAGAGCCCGGCGCCCTCGACCTGGCCGAAAACCTGGCCCGCCACGTGTCGGCCGACCTCGTCCTCGCCAACGATCCCGACACCGACCGTCTCGCCGTGTCGCTTCCCACCGCAGACGGATGGCAGCGACTCACCGGGAACGAGATCGGCGTCCTCCTCGCCGATTTCCTCTTGGACCAGACCCGGCTCGAACGCCCCATCCTCGTGAGCTCGATCGTCTCGTCGCCGATGCTGGCGGAGATGGCGGCGGCGGCCGGCGCCGTCCACACGGCGACCCTGACCGGCTTCAAGTGGATCTGGAACGCCGTGTTGGATCTGGAAGCCGAAGGCGCCGGGACGTTCCTGTTCGGATACGAGGAGGCGCTCGGGTATTCGGTGTGGCCGGCGGTGCGGGACAAAGACGGCATCTCCGCGGCGGTGGTGTTCGCTCAGCTCGCCGCCGCCGAACATGCCCGGGGCCGGACGGTGTGGGATCGCCTCGACGACCTGTTTCGGCGGTTCGGGGTGTGGGTGTCGACCCAGCTCTCCATCGTCCGACCCGGCACCGGGGGCCTCGCCGAGATCGACGCCGCCATGGCCCGCCTCGGCGAGGAGCGGCCCACGGGGCTGGGCGGGTTCGCCGTCACCGACGTGCATGACTTCCGTGTCGGCGCCGAGGAGCGGCCCCGATGGCTCCCCGCCGCTCCCCTCGTCGAGTACCGCCTCGGCGAAGCCGGTCGGGCCCTGGTCCGGCCTTCGGGGACCGAGCCGAAACTCAAGATCTACGTCGACCTCCGCCGGGACGCCGACGACGACCTCCCCCGCCGGCGACGCCACCTCGCCCGCGAAGCCGCCGAGGTGGCGGCCGACCTCGCCCGTTTCGCCGGACTGCCTCCCGCCTGACCGGGGACATCAGTCCTCCGACGCCAGCCACGGCCCTCGACCGAGGACACCGAACGCCCGACGTCCGTCGACGAGGGAGACCCACCCCGCGTCGGCCTCCACCCGCTGGGCAGTCCCCACCAGCGCCACCCGACACCCCCCACCTTCGAACGTCCGCACCCCGTCGGCGACCTCGACGAGCCGCCACGTTCCCGAAGCACACGACGCCATCGCCGCCAGGGCTCGGAGACCGGCCCGTGGATCACCCCGTCGGTCCACGAGGCCGAGACGGGGGAAGTAGCCGCGGTCGTGGTCGACGAAGCCGTCGAGGAAGACGGCGACACCCGGATTCGCCCGGGCGACGATCTCGGCCTCCACCACCCGGTTCGCCAGCTCTGCCTCGTCGTCGAACATGGATCCTTCGCCCCGACGGGGCAACTCGACGCAGACAACGGCCGCCAGCCCGCAACCGGCGGCCACGTCGACGGCCGCGGCGACCGACTCCCAGATCGGGTCGGGCGGACGGACCCGGAACACCGCCTCGTCGGCGAAGCCTGCCGACGCGGCGACGGTCTCGACGGAGTCGACGACGGAGAAGCCGGAGGAGACGAAATGCGCCCCCCGGAACGAGGGTCCTTCCACCGGGACGAGGGGAGCCACCGCCAACGTCCCCGACGGCGGTCGTGGCGTCCGACCGTCCCACACCGCACCCGGGGGGAGGACCACCTCCCACCGGGCGACGGCTCCCGAACCGGGAACCCCCTTCAGCCGTTCGACGCCGGGGACGACCACCGTGAACTCGGTGCCGCGACCTGCCAGTTCGAACACCCGCTCCCGGGTGTCGGCCCGTTCCAGGTCGTCGACGGGGATCCGAACCCGACGGATCCGCGCCTCCCACAGGGCGAAGACGGAGGCGTCGTCGCGGGCCCGTTTCCGACCGAACTCGTCGAGCCCGCCCATCACGAGGTCCCGGGGGAAGGCCCATCCGTGGCGGAGCGTGACGCCGATCCGGGTCTCACACCCCGAGGGGGCTGGCACGACGACCGGGCCGCCAACGTCGGTCCCGGCACGGCCCCAGGTCCGGACGGGATGGACGATGTGCCCGTCGGCTCCCACCTCGACGACGAACAGGCCGAGCTTTCCGCGATCGTCGCGGCCGAACTGGTCGACGGGGGCGACGGCGTCGAACTCGGCGTAGCCGGGGCGTACGAACCCGACGGCCGGCACCACGTACAGGTCCGTCCCCCCGTGACGCCGATGGAAGAAGCGGTGCACGTGGCCGGAGAAGACCGCTTCGACGTCGTACCGCTCCACCAGGTCGAGCAGGCGCCGCCGCACCGGCGGGGCCAGGTTGTCGTAGTGCTCCGCCTCGGTCGGGTCCCACAGGTAGGGCGGATAGTGCCCGAACAGGAAGATGCGTTCGCCTGCCTCGGCGGCGTCGGCCAACGTCGCCTCCAGCCAACGCCACTGGTCGGCTTCGGCCGGGGTGCCCGTACCGAGAACCGGGGTGTCGACGAGGACGAACCGACAGCCTTCCGCCCGAAACGACCGGTGTCGAGGACCCCAGCGGGCCTCGAAGCGGACGTAGTGCTCTTCGGACGCCGTCGGTGCGTCCACCCACGGGAAGGGTTTGTCGCCGACGTCGTGGTTGCCGGGCACGACGTAGAGGGGAGCGTCGAGGCGGGCGTAGGCGACGGACGCCAGTTCGTTCGCCCGGTGATGGTGCACATCCCCCGGGACCGGATGGACGACGTCGCCGAGGTGGATCACGAACGCCGGGGCCAGCCGGTTGAGGACGTCGACCATGTGCCGGTTCCGGGCCTCGAGGAGGGCGTTGGCGGGGAAGTCACCCGGCGGCAGGTCGTCGGGTCGCACGTGGGTGTCGGCGACGACGGCGAACCTCATCGGCCGAGCCGACGCCGGACCTCGACGGCCACCGCCTCGGGGGCTTCCATCGGGACGAAATGGGTGATCCCCGGGAGCCGGACGTGGTCGGCTCCCAGATGGGCGGCGGTCTCTTCGGCGAGTTCGTTCGGATGGGTGACCGAATGTTCGGCGGTGACGAGGGTGACGGATCCGCCCAACCCTTCGACCGCCTCCCACACCTCCCCGAAATCCTCCTGGGAGAAGGTCGCCGCCTCCCATGCCGGCCGGCACTTCAGCATCCAACCGTCCCGGGTCTGTCGGAAGCCGTGTTCGACGTACAGGCGCAGCACCCCGTCGGCCCAGGTGGAGAACACCTCCTTGGCGGCGAAGGTCCGGTAGGCCTCCTCTGAGGTCTCGAAGCCGGGGCGGCGACGGCGAGCGGCCTCCGCCCACGGGTTGCCGACCGTCCTCATCGCCTCGACGGCCGACGGCGGCAACAGCGCAGGGTCGATCACCACCACGGCGTCGAAGGGACCGAACCGGGCCTGACAGCCGGCGACGGCCATCCCCCCCAGGGAGTGACCGACCCCGACGAGCCGTCCCCGCCGACCGAAGGTCTCGGCGACCCGGGCGACGTCGCCGGCGTAGTCCCAGACCGACGGTCCCCGATCGGGCTCCGGCGAGTCCCCGTGGCCCCGCAGATCCACCGCGACGAGGGTCGCCCCCACGTCCATCGCCCGCAACGCCCGGACGGTGGGAGCCCAGATCTCTTTGTGGAACCCGGTGGCGTGGGCGAACACGACGACGTCCTCGTCGCCCTCCCAGACCGCCACCGCCAGGTCGACGTCGTCACCGGGGACCGTCCGCCGGGCGGCGACGGCGAGCACGTCTTCCAAGGTCGAGGACGAAGCCAGACGCGTCGTCGCATCCATGGCCGGGCACCGTAGCACCCCGGACCCCTCAGGCTTCGAGACCTCCCGGGTCGGCGGGTACGTCGACCGCGTAGGCCTGGAGGACGTCCAAGGGGACCACCTCCAACGCCCGCTCGTGGGTGGAGGCCAACACCACCGGGGCGGCGACGCCGTCCAGGTGTGCCCGCAGCCAGTTGACGGCGGTGACGCACCAGCGGTCGCCCGGGCTCAGGCCGGGGAAGCGGTACCGGGGGACCGGCGTCACCAGGTCGTTGCCGATCCGACGCTGGTGTTCGAGGAACTCCCTGGTCATCACCGCGCAGATGGTGTGGCTGCCCAGGTCCGAGTCGTCGGTGCGACAGCTCCCATCCCGGTACCAGCCGGTGAGGGGATCGGTGCTGCAGGGTTCCAGCTCTGTGCCGAGGACGTTCCTGTCCATGGCCCGAGTATGGCCGAGTGGCCGACCCGACGACGCCCAAACCCCTCCGGAGGTCACCCCCAGTAGGTTCGGTGGGCCGAAAAGGCGGTGAGGAACCGGTCGAGATCGGTGTCGTCGTTGTAGAGGTGAAGAGAGACCCGCAGGTTCCCGTCCCTCGCCGACGTCACGATTCCCTCGCCCCGAAGGGCGGTGACGAGACCTTCGGCGTCGCCGCATCGGACCGCCACGAGGGGCCCCACCTGCGGGGACTTCGGGGTGGCGACCGTCGCCCCGAGCTCCTCGAGCTCCTCGACGAGCCTCCGGGCCAGCTCCTCTACGTGCGTCTCGATCGCCCGGGTCCCGACCTCGTTGACGATCCCGAGCCCGGCCACCGCCGCGTAGATCGACGGGATGGGCGGAGTGCCGGCTTGGAACCGCCGCGCATCCGGGGCGGGGCTGTAGTCGTGGACGTCCATGGCGAAGATGTCCTCGTCGGCGAACCAGCCCGTCTGGGTCGGGACGAGCCGGCCGACGAGCTCCGACCGGCACCACAGGAACGCCACACCGGCCGAAGCGAGCAGGTACTTGAGGGCGCCGCCGGTGAGGAGGTCTGCGCCCAGGTCCCCCACGTCCACGTCGATCGCCCCCAGACCCTGGTAGCCGTCGACCAGGCTGAGGGCCCCCCGCTCCCGGGCCAGCCCCACCAGTTCGGCGGCGGGCAGCCGGGCGCCGTTGCGGTAACTGACGAGGGAGAAGGAGACGAGGGCGGTCCGCTCGTCGACGAGGCGGTCCGCCGCCGCCAGGTCGACTCCCCCGTCGGGACCCTCGGGGATCTCCACGATCCGCAGTCCTCGCCGCTCCTGGGCCCAGAAGATCTGGCCGACGGTGGGAAAGTCGAGGGCCGTGTACACCAACGTGTCCCGGCTCTCTTCGATCGGCAACGCGCTGACGACGGTGCTGACGGCGTGTGAAACCGAGCCGGTGACCGCCACCTCGTCGGGCCGCGCCCCGACGAGCCGGGCGAAGGCCTCGCGCGCCTCGACCTCTTTCCCCACCCACAGGTCCCAGGGTGAGCCGAGCTCGTCCCAGTCCTCGAGGTAGCGGGCGTAGGCGGCCCGAACCCGATCCGAGAGCGCCCCCTGCGAGCACGAGTTCAGGTAGGTGGTGTGCTCCAGGATGGGGAACCGGCGACGCCAGCGGCGAGGCAGATCGGCCATCGTCATCTCCCCAGGTAGGCCCGTTTGAGATCTTCGTCCTCCGCCAGCTCCGACGCCGGGCCCGACAGGACGATCCTGCCGGTCTGGAGGACGTAACCGCGGTCGGCGATCTGCAGCGCCATGTTGGCGTTCTGCTCCACCACCAGGATCCCCACACCTTGGGCGTGGACGTCGGAGATGATCTGGAAGGACTGTTCGACCAGCACCGGGGCCAGACCCATGGACGGCTCGTCCATCAGCAACATGCGGGGCCGTGACATGAGGGCCCGCCCCATCGCCAGCATCTGCTGTTCACCGCCCGAGAGGGTACCGGCGAGCTGGTCTCGACGTTCGTAGAGGCGCGGGAAGAGGTCGAAGACCCGCTCGAAGTCTTCGGTGAGGTCCCCGTCTCGAAGGTAGGCTCCGAGCTCGAGGTTCTCCAACACCGTCATCGGGGCGAAGACCCGTCGGTTCTCGGGCACGATCGCCATGCCCCGGGCGATCCGATGACTCGTCGGGGCGTGGGTCACGTCCTCGCCGTCGAACACGACCCTCCCCTCCGCCGGACGTACGATCCCGAGACAGGTCTTCAGGGTGGTGCTCTTCCCGGAGGCGTTGCCTCCGAGGAGACAGACCAGCTCGCCGGGGCCCACTTCGAGCGACACCTTCTGGAGGATGTGGATCTCCCCGTAGAAGGTGTCGACGTCGACGAGCTCCAACAACGCGCTCACTTGGTGGCCGCCCCTCCCGTGCCCAGGTAGGCCTCGATCACGGCCGGGTCGGCCGCCACGTCCTCGAAGCTGCCCTCGGCGATCTTGACTCCGTGGTCGAGGGCGACCACCCGATCCGAGATGCCCTCCACCACGTGCATGTCGTGCTCGATGACGAGGATGGTGTACCCGGCGTCGTCCCGGAGCTCGCCGATGAGCCGGGTGATCTCCTGGGTCTCCGCCGGGTTCATCCCCGCCGCCGGTTCGTCGAGGAGCAACAGCCCGGCCCCGGTCGCCATCGCCCGGGCGATCTCCAGGCGACGCCGGTTGGCGTACGACAGGCTGTAGGCGGGCTGGTCCAGGCGATAGCCGATGAGGCGTTCGCCGAAGAAGCGGAGACGCTCTTCGGCGACGGCGCGCATCCGGGCGGCTTCGGCCCGGGCGGCGGGTGTCCCGAAGAAGCTCCGCACCGCCCCCACCTTGCCCGACGCGTACTCGGCGGCGATCACGTTCTCCGCCACCGTCATGTTGAGGAACACCCGGAGGGTCTGGAAGGTCCGGGCGACGCCCCGTCGGGCGATCTCGTGGCGGGGGAGGCCGACGATGCTCGACCCGTCGAGGAGGATGTCGCCCTCGTCGGGTGCGAACACGCCCGAGATGAGGTTGAAGACCGTCGTCTTCCCCGCACCGTTGGGACCGATGAGCGAGACGATCTCGCCTTCGGCGACGGTCAGGTCGAGGGAGTCGACGACCAGCAGCCCGCCGAAACGCTTGGTGAGGCCTGACAGCTCCAGGGTCGCCATCTTCACACCACCTCGACGCGAGGACGACCCAGCAGCCCGTGGGGACGAGCGACCATGAGCACCACCAACAACGCCCCGAAGAGCAGTTGACGGGTGATGCTCGGCTCCTCCACGAGTCGGTTCTCCCAGACGAGGACGAGCAGGTAGACACCGACGACAACCAGCGCGTCCTTGGCCCCGCGGCGTCGGACCGCCACGATGCCCAGCACCACGGCGATGGTGACGATGAACAGCACGCTCACCACCACGTCGGCGGACGGCACGAAACGCACCACCCACCGGTCCACCATGCCGGCGGCTTCGACGTCGACGAGGTCCGGCCAGAGCGCGGTCACCAGGCTCCGCACCGCCAGTCCCGTGGCGACGATCCCGGGGACGACGACGAGCAGCCTCCGGCGCGGTTTGACGAGGGTGAGGGCGGCGACGGCGAGACCTCCGTAGAAGAGGAGACGTGCCCCGGCCGGGGTGCGGAGGAGCTCGGGCACCATGGCGATGATGAGGGCGCCGACCAGCGCACCGGGCACCGATCCCTCCCCGCCCAGCACCAGGGCGGCATACACGACGATGAGGAGGGCGACGGTGAAGTTCTGAGGAAAGACCCCGAGCTGCACCGCGGCGAACACCGTGCCCGAGACGGCGGCGACGGCGGCGCCGAACGCGTAGGCGAGGACCTTGAGCCGTCCACTCGGGATCGTCATGTGTTCGGCGGCGAGGGTGTCCTCTCGAATGGCCCGCCACCCGATCCCGGTGCGGCTACGGGCCAGGTTGGTGACCCCGACGATGAGGAAGACCACGAGAACGAGCAGGAGGAAGTAGTAGTCGCGTACCTGGCCGAAGCGGAACCCGAAGATCTCCATCGGGTCGACCCCGGCGATCCCGTTGGGACCGCCGGTGATGCTCACCGGGCCGTCGACGAAGGGCAGGTCCAGGCGGTCGAGGTTGAGGGCGAGCTCCACGAACACTTGGAGGAAGAAGAGGGTGAGGATGGCCAGGTAGTCGCCGACGAGCCGGCGGGCAGGCTGGCCGAGAACCAGCCCGATACCGAACACGGCGAGGGCGACCACGCCGACCACCAGGAGGGTGGGGAGATGGATGCCGAACTGTTCGGACGCCAAGAATGCGTATCCGTAGGCCCCGAGCCCGTAGTAGGCCACATAGCCGAGGTCGAGCAACCCGGTGTAGCCGACGACGACGTTCAGCCCGATGGCCAACATGGCGAGGAGGAGGGCGTTCACTCCCACCCGGATGCCGAAATCTCCGCCGATCACGAAGGGGTAGACCACCGCCGCCACCACGAACAGCCCCAGCCAGTGACGGGAGGTCCAGTCGACGAGCCGACCCCACGGGCCCTCGCGGCGTACCCGACGGGACTCGAACTCTGCGACCCAGCGATCGGTGCCGATCTCGGGCATCGCTCAGACCTTCACCGGTTCGGGGACCCCGAAGATCCCCCGGGGCCGGATCAGCAGGAACGCGATGAGCAGGCCGAACACGATGAGATTCTGGAACGTCGACGAGATGTAGCCGGCGGAGAAGGCTTCGGCCAGGCCGATGAGCAGCCCTCCCATCATCGCTCCGGGGATGCTGCCGATTCCTCCGATGACGGCGGCGGTGAACCCTTTGAGTCCGGCGATGAAGCCCATGAAGTGGAACACCCGGCTGAACACGAGGCCGACCATCACCCCGGCGGCCCCGGCGAGCACCGACCCAATGAGGAAGGTAGCGACGATGACCCGGTCGACGTCGATGCCCATCATCGCCGCCGCTTCCCGGTCGTAGGCCGTCGCCCGCATCGCCTTGCCCAGCTTGGTTCGTTTGACGAGCAGGTGGAGCACCACCATGAGCGCCACCGCGGAGAGGATCACGACGATCCGGATGATCGAGATCCGGAGCGGACCCCACTGCAGCCCGGTGGACGGGTCCACCATCTTGGCGGTCCCGTAGGAACGGAACCGGGCACCTGCCACCAGCAGCGCCGCGTTCTGGAGGAAGAAGGAGACTCCGACGGCGCTGATCAACGGTGCGATGCGGGGGGCGTTGCGCAGCGGCCGGTAGGCGAAACGTTCGATGACGACCCCGAGGATCCCCGACGCCGCCATCCCGGCCAGGAACATGGCGAAGATGAGGACGACGACGGGGATCCTCGGGTCGGTCGGACCGCCGAAGGCGACGAGGACGGCGTACCCGGCGAAAGCGCCGACCATGTAGACGTCGCCGTGGGCGAAGTTCAACAGCTTCAAAATGCCGTAGACCATGGAGTATCCGAGGGCGATGAGGGCGTAGACGCCACCCAGCGTGAGCCCGTTCACCAGCTGTTGGAGGAAGAACTCCATGGTCTACGGCTTCGGGACGTTCCTACTTCACCAGCTCGTAGTTGCCTCCCTTGATCTGGAAGATGAAGAACCGCCCGCCGTCCACGTCGCCGTTCTCGGTGAACCGGATCGGCTGCCCGAGGATCGACGTCGGCTGGTCGACGGCCCTCACCGCCTCCACCACGGCGTCGCGGGTGAGCTCGGTACCGGCGTCGCAGAGCGACTTGATGGCGTCCAACAGCACCACCGTCGCCGCGTAGGTCGGCGGGCCGAAGGTCCCGAACTCGCCGTACTGGGCTTCGTAGGCGGCCACCAGCTCGGCGTCTTCGGGGATGCCGCGAATGTCCGGCGCGAAGGACGACACGTAGGCCCCTTCGATCGTGAAGTCGCTCGGCGAGAACAACCCGTCGGAGCCGAAGATGACGGCGTCCTTGCCCTGCTCCGCCATCTGCTCGCCGAAGAGCTAGGCGTTGGCGGCGATCTGCCAGGGCAGGAACACCACGTCGGTGGCGTCGTCGATCTTCGCCACGAGGGCGGAGAAGTCGGTCACGTCCTGGCTCACCGATTCCCGGACCACCTCCACGCCGGCGTCGGCGAGGGTGGCGGCGGTGGTGTCCGCCAGCCCGGTCGAATAGGAGGTCTGGTCGTCGATGATCATCACCTTCGACGCCGCCAGCTCCTCGACCATGAACCGGGCGTCGGTGGGCCCTTGCTGTCCGTCGTGGGGGACGACTCGGAAGAACGTCGGCAGGGACCCGTCGGTGAGGGACTCACGGGTGGCCGACATCGACACGAACGCCATGGTGGCGTCGCTGAAGATCGGTCCCACCGCCTCTACCTCCTGGCTGCCGGCAGGACCGACGACCCCGAGGATCGCGTCGTCGGCGGCGAACTGCTGGGCGACGGTGCTGGCCTGGGCGGGGTCGAGAGCGGTGTCGCCTTCGACCAGCTCGAAGTTGGTGCCGTTTTCGTCGTTGTACCGATCGACGGCGAACACGGCCCAGTTCCGCTGCTCCTCACCGATGGAGGCGGCCGGGCCGGTGATCGGGGCCATCAGCCCGATCTTCGCTTCACAGACCTGTGGGGCGGCGGTGGTCGGGGCGGCCGTGGTCGTCGTCGCCTGCGTCGCCGGTGGCGCCGTCGTCGTCGCCGCCTCCGTCGTGGTGGTGGCCTCGCCACCGCCACCGCCGCAGGCCGCCACGACCAGGGCGAACACGGCCCACCACGCGAATCGACTCTGCAACCTTCTCATCACGATTACCTCCCTATGCCCACCGGGTCGGAGTTCCCGACTCGGCTCCGACTTGATAAAGTAGCAAATCCAAACGCTCGATGTCGACCGGGCATCCGTACGACCCGAGATCGTTTGCGCAAGTATCATATTTCGCCGAAGGAGGGAGAACCGAGGTGCCGCAGCCCTTTCGCGTCGGGGTGATGCAGCTCACGATGGAGCCGCTCGACGAGATCCTGTCGCACGCCCGCGCCATGGACCGAGCCGGAATCGACACCATCTGGCTCGCCGAGGCGTACCCGTGGTGGCGGAAACATTCGATGGAGGCCCGTTCGACCACCGCCCTCTCCCCCCTCATCGCCGCCGAGACCGACCGCCTCGCCATCGGATGGGGCATCATCTCCCCGTACTCGCGCCACCCCGTCCAGATCGCCATGGAGGCGCGCGTCACCCAAGAGGCGGCAGGCCCCGGCCGGTTCCTCCTCGGCCTCGGCGCCTCCAAGATCCTCATGCGGGAGATCGGTGTCGGTGAACGCACCAAAGCCCGGCCCCTCGCCGCCATCCGGGAGGCGGCCGAGATCATCCGTCGCACCCTCGGCGGCGAAGGATTCGAACTCGAAGGCCGTGAGTTCACCGCCCGGGTCCCCTCACTCCCGCCCGACGCCGACGCTCCCCGCTGGGAGGTTCCCGTCTACGTCGCCGCCACCGGCCCGAAGATGCTGGCCCTCGCCGGAGAGATCGCCGACGGTCTCCTCACCGCCAGCATCACCACCCCCGCCTTCGTCCGATATGCCCGCGAGGTGATGGCCGAAGGGGCGGCACGAGCGGGCCGAGACCCCGACCAGATCGACGTCGGCTGCACGATCGTGGCGTCGATCGATCACGACCCGGCGCGGGGCCGGGACGGCGCCCGGGAGATCGCCGGCATGTACCTCGCCAACAAGGTGCAGAACATCCGCGGGGCGGCCGACGTGCTCCTCGAGAAGGCCGGGCTCAGCTTCGACGAGATCGCACCGGTGGCCGAGGCGATGGAACGAGGAGGGAGGCTCGCCGCCAAAGAGGCGGTCACCGACGAGATCCTCGAAAAGGTGAAACCGATCGCGGGGACTCCCGCCGAATGCATCGACCGGATCCGCGAATACCGAGAGGCGGGATGCACCCACATCATGCTGGAGCTGTGGGGTGACGACCGTGAACGCCAGCTCGAGCTGTTCGGGGAAGAGGTGCTCCCCGCCGTGAAGGGGGACGGGTGATCGACCCTGCGCTCGTCTCCGCCGTCGTCGCCGCCGTCGACCGGGAACGGGTCGTGGCGACCGCCGCCGCCCTCGTGGCCGTCCCCTCCCCCACCGGTGCCGAAGAGGCGGCCGCCGACCTGTTGGCCGACGAGCTGGCCGACGCCGGCTGCGCCGTGACGAAACAGGAGATCGAACCGGGACGCGCCAACGCCGTAGGACGGGTCCGGGGTGTCGGAGGGGGTCCCACCCTGATGTTCAACGGACACCTCGACACCTCCTATTCGGGAGACGAGCCCTGGCTGACGGGACCGGGTTTCAAACCCGAACCGGTGATCCGCGACGACGTCGTCCTGGGCCTCGGGATCATGAACATGAAAGGGGCCGTCGCCTGCTACGTCGAGGCGATCCGGGCCCTGCGGGACGCCGGGGTGGGACTGGCGGGCGACCTGATCGTCGCCGGCGTCGCCGGGGAGATCGAGAAAGCCGAATGGGGCGACGAATACCGAGGTGCCACCTACCGGGGGTACGGTGCCGGCACCCGCCACCTCGTGAGCCACGGCGTCGTCGCCGACGCGGCCGTCCTCGGCGAACCGACCGGAGAGCGCCTCGTCCTCGGCCACTACGGGACCATGTGGGCGAGGATCTCCACCTCCGGACCGTTCTTCCACACCGCCTTCAGCGGCGGTCGCCTCGAAGAGAACTCGCTGGTGCGGATGCATCGGATCCTCGACGACGTCATCGCCTGGATCGGCCGATGGGAAGACCGGGGCGCCTACCACGACCTTCGCGGCGTGGTCAACCTCGGCGCCATCCGGGGCGGGTTCCCGTGGCGGGTGAGCCGCACACCCCATCGCACCGACCTGTTCCTCGACATCAGAGTCCCCCCGACGATGGGCTTCGACGAGGCCGAAGCCGAGCTCCGAGACCTGGTGACCGAGCTCCGGGACCGCCATCCCGACTCCGGCATCGACTGGGAGGTCTACGTGACCGCCGGCGGGGCGGAGATCGACGAAGACCATCCCGTGGTCCGCGCCGCCGACGCCGCCCACCGTGCCGTCGCCGGCGAAGCGCCCACCCGGGCCCGCGTGCACTGGGCCTCGGACGCCTCCACCCTCACCCGGTACGGCATCCCTTCCCTCAACTACGGGCCCATCTCGGGGGCATTGCCGGGTCCGGAAGGCGAGAGCGTCCCCATCGCCTCGCTCGTCCGAATGTCCGCCTCGTACGCGTTGTTGGCAGCCGAGTTCTGTGGAGTGAAGACATGAAGCTCGTGACGTTCCAAGATCCCGACGGCAACCTCCGTCCCGGCGTGCACCGGGGCGACCACGTGGTCGCCGTCGACCTGCCCGACATGCGCACCCTGTTCGAGCTGGGAGACGAAGGCCTGGAACGGGCCGCCGCCGCCACCGGCCCGAGCTGGGCCGCCGACGACGTCCGGTTGCGGGCCCCCATCGTCCCCAAGAAGTTCTTCCACACCGCCGGGAACTTCCGGGAACACGAAGACGAGTCGAAACGGGTGGGCTGGTCCCACGAGATCGCCCCGTGGATCGTGTTCTTCCAGAACGTCGACGCCATCATCGGCCCCGACGACCCGGTGATCTACCCGTCGCATCTCACCAACGAGCTCGACTACGAACTGGAACTCGCCGTCGTCCTCAAACGGTCGGGGAAACATTTCGACGCCGACGAGGCGGAGTCCTACATCGGCGGGTACGTCATCTTCAACGACGTCACCGCCCGCGACATCCAGCGTGAGGAGATGCGGTCGGGTGTGTTCAGCTTCTGCAAGGGCATCGACACCTTCTGCCCGGTGGGCCCGTGGATCGTCACCGCCGACGAGATCGAAGACCCCCACGACCTCGAGATGCAGCTCCGGGTGAACGGAGAGATCCGTCAGCGCTCCCATTCGTCCCGCATGTGGGTGACGATCCCCCAGATCATCGCCCACTACTCGCCGATGGGATACAGCGCCGGCGACATCGTCTCCACCGGCACCGTCTCGGGAGTCGCCGCCTTCCAGGAGAACGCCGAAGAGTGGTATCTGCGCCCCGGCGACGTGATGGAGTGCGAGATCGAGAAGATCGGCATCCTGCGGAATCCCGTCGTCTCCTGGGAGGAGGCCTACGGATCTCCGCCGCCGCCCCGAGGGGAGGGATCGCCATGACCTGGCCGGTCGACACCGAGAAACTCGACCGGGTCCGGGCGGCGATGGCCGACCAGGACCTCGACGCCCTGGTGGTACGGGCCCCCGATCAGGTGCTGTACCTCACCAACTACTGGTCGATGAAGGGGTATGCGATGGCGGTGTTCCCCCGGGAGGGGGAGCCGACCTTGGCGGTGCTCGTACCCCAGGTCGAAGACGCCGCCGAGGTGGCCTGGACCACCGACATCCGGCCCTTCGCCGGCTACCACCCCGACGACCCCCGCCCACCCTCGGCCCGTTCGCTGGAGGTCGCCCTCGACGTGCTGCGAGAGAAAGGACTCACCGGACGGGTCGGGATCGAGCTCTCCCAGGTGAGTCAAGGGACAGACCGGATGATGGGTGAACCCACCGTGTTCACCATGGACTATTTCCGGGCCTTCGAAGAGGTGGTGGACGAGGTCGTCGACGCCGTACCGCTGCTCACCCGGGCACGCATGATCAAGACCCCCCAAGAACTCGAACGGATGCGGATCGCCAACGAGCTGGCAGCCCTGGCCCTCGAAGCCGTCCGCCAAGACATCCGGCCCGGGATGTCCACCGCCGAGGTCGGCGCCCGATGGGAAGGCTACGTCCATCAGATCGGCGTCGGATACGAGGGGCGGGTCCGGATGGCACGGGGATTCTCCCTCGTCTGGTCCGGCGACGGGATCCGCACCTTCACCCCCACCAAGGGCGAACCGGTCGTGGCGGACGAACCGACGCTGTTCGAGATCTGGGTGTGCGCCGACGGATACTGGAACGACCTGACGAAGAACATGCTGGCCGCAGGCGAGCTGACCTCCCGATACGACCGGCTCCTCTCCGACCTCCTCGCCATCTTCGACGAAGCCATCGCCTACGCCCGTCCCGGCGCCGAGATGGCTGGACTCGACCGTCTGATCCGCCGCCGGATCGTCGAAGCCGGCTACGAAGAGCCGTCCCATCCGGTCTCCCACGGGGTGGGGGCCCGAGCCCACGAGCCTCCCTGGCCCCACCAGGCGGCCGGAGGGACCCTGGAGGCGGGCATGGTCATCGCCATCGAACCCGGCACCTACTTCCCGGGTGGGGGCGGCCTCCGACTGGAAGACAACTTCTGGATCGGCGACGACGGCGCCGTAAAACTCTGCCGATACGAGGACGACTTCCGATGATCGACCGCGACAAGGTCTGGACCGGGCCCCTCAACGACGAAGCCGTCGACCGCACCCCCTTCGCCGGGCGGACGATCGGCATCTACGACACCACCCTGCGTGACGGCGAGCAGGCCGTCGGCGTCACCCTCGGACCCGAGCTGAAGCTCGAGATCGCCCGGGCCCTCGACCGGCTCGGCGTCGACCGCATCGAAGCGGGCTTCCCCCTCGTCTCCGACGACGACGCCCGCGCCTACGAGCTGATCCTCGCCGACGGCCTCGACGCCGAGATCTGGGGGTTCTCCCGGGCGCTGCCCGGTGACGTCGACCAGCTCCTCCGGCTCGGCGTCGAAGCCGCCGTCATCGAAGCGCCCCTCTCCGACGGCAAGTTGACGGCGTACGGCCTGAGCCGGGAGAAGGTCCTCGACCGGATCCGCGCCGCGGTATCCCACGCCGCCGAAGCGGGAATGACCGTCTGTTTCTTCGGGGTGGACTCCTCCCGGGCCGATCCGGCGTTCCTGGAGCAGGCCTACACCGAGGCGATCCGGGTCGGCGCGAAGGAGGTGGCGATGGTCGACACCATCGGGGTCGCCGCTCCCGAAGGCGCCGCCCTGCTGGTGGAACGGTGCCGGTCGTGGGTGGGACCGGACGTCCCCATCCACTGGCACGGCCACGACGACTTCGGGTTGGGCGTGGCCTGTTCGCTGGCGGCGGTCCGGGCCGGAGCCGACTGGGTGCAGGGAAGCATCAACGGGATGGGTGAGCGGGCCGGGAACGCCGACCTGGGCGAGTTCGCCGTGGCCCTCGAAGCCCTCTACGGAGGCAACACCCGGCTCCGGCTGGAGGTGCTGACCGAGGTGGCCGAGCTGGTGGCCGACCTCGCCGGGACACCCCTCGCCCCGTGGAAGCCGATCACCGGCCGCAACACCTTCATCCGAGAGTCCGGGGCGGTGGCCATGCAGTTCCGCGACCCCCCCGCCGTCGAACCCTTCGCCTCGGAGCTGGTCGGGGCACACCGAGGACTCGTGCTGGGGAAGAAGAGCGGCATCGTCTCGGTGCGCATCAAAGCCGAAGAGTTGGGGATCGATCTCCCCGCCGAGCTCGAAGCCGACGTGCTCGCCGACGTCAAAGCCCTCGGCATCGCCAAACGTGGTCTCGTCACCGACGCCGAGTTCCGCCAGATCGTCGCCCACCGCCAGGAGTCGAAGGGGTGAGCTTCCGGCGAGTCGTCGTCATCGGCGCCGGAGCGATCGGCAGCCTCTGTGCGGGACACCTCGCCTCCCAGGCCGAGGTGTGGCTGCTCGTCCGCCGCTCCGAACAGGCCGACCTCCTGAACGCGGAGGGTCTTCGGATCACGGGGAAGTCGGACCTCGTCGCCGAGGTCAGGGCGGTGACCGCCGCCTCCGACCTCCCCGACGTCGACCTCTGCATCGTCGCCACCAAGGCCAACCACGTCGACCGGGCGGTGGCGCCGATGCGCGGGCACAGTCCAACGGCGGTGGTCATGACCATCCAGAACGGTCTCGGAACCGAAGAGGTGGTCCGCCGGTACGGCACCTGGCGTATCGCCTCGGCGGTCACCTTCATGAGCGGCACCCGCATCGACGACCGTCACGTCGAATACGAGCTGGACACCGCCACCTGGATGGGTCCCTACCGTCCCTCCGGGATCGACCTCGACACCGTCACCGCCATCGGTGACCTCTTCGAGGCGGCGGGTCTACGGGCGGAGGTCCTCGCCGACCTCCGTCCCGCCCAGTGGTCGAAGCTCATCTTCAACTCGGCGGTGAACGGTGTGGCGTCCCTCACCGACCTGCCCCACGTCTCCCTGTTCGCCCGCCGCGACCGGGACACCGACCTCGGCCATCTCGTCTACGAGCTCATGGCCGAAGGAAAGGCCGTCGCCGCCGCGGCCGGTATCGAGCTATGGGAAGACCCCTGGGAGATGAACGTGGAGGCGGTGAGCCGCGGTCAGACCCACGACGACGAGTACGCCCACGTCCCGTCGATGCTCGCCGACGTGCGAGCCGGACGTCAGACCGAGGTCGACTTCATCACCGGTGCGCTCGTACGCGAAGCCGACCGCCTCGGGGTGCCGGTGCCCCTCAACCGGGCCCTGTGGCGGATGGTGAAGGCCCGCGACCGCTCCTACGACGAGGAGGTGACGACGTGAAGATCGGTGTGATCGGCTGCGGCGCGGTGGGCAGCCTGTTCGCCGCCCACCTGGCCGCCCTCGACGACGTCGAAGTGTGGGCCTACGACGTCTGGGCCGAACACGTCGACGCCATCAACACGAACGGGTTGCGGCTCACCGGGGTGGGCGAAGTCCTCTCGTATCCGCGGGCGACGAACGACCCGGCCGAGCTTCCCGGCCTCGATTTCGGTGTCGTCGCCACCAAGGGCATGTACACCCGGCCGGCCATCGAAGCCACCGCCCACGCCTTCGCCGATGCGGCGGTGTGCTCGGTGCAGAACGGGGTCGGCAACGAAGAGGTCATCGCCGAGTACGTGCCTCGGGTGATCCGGGGCACCACCTTCCCGGCGGGCAAGGTGGTCGCCCCCGGGGTGGTGCAGTGGGACACCGCCGGCAAGACGTGGATCGGGCCCTTCGAACCGAAACCGGCGTCGATGTCGGAGGTCCGCACCCTCGCCGACGTCCTCACCCGATCGGGGATGGAGACCGAGGCGTTGGAGGATGCCCGGGGTGCGCAGTGGACCAAGCTGATCTTCAACGCCGCCTCCAACGCCCTGTGCTCGCTCACCGGTCTCCCCCACGGCCGTGCCGCCCTGCATCCCGACGTCCGCTGGGTGATGGACCGGGTCATCGAAGAAGGAAAGGCGGTGGCGGCGGCCCTCGGCATCGAGATGGAGAAGGACCCGGCGACGTTGCTCCAGGAGAGCATCGAGCCGGCCCTCGACCACGCCCCGTCGATGCTCCAGGACGTGCGGTCCCGTCGCCGAACCGAGATCGACCAGCTCAACGGCGGCATCGTCCGCTTCGGCGAGGAGGTGGGGGTCGAGACCCCCCTCAACCGGACGGCCTGGGCGCTGATCCGGGGTTTGGAGGCATCGTGGGAACTGGAGGAGACATGAACACACGACCCAGCGACGCCGAGATCGCCCGCCGCTATTCGCTCATCCGAGACCGACTCGGACACGACGACGCCGACGCCCTCGTGGTGGCGGGAACCGAGTACACCGGGTTCGAAGGAGCGATCAGGTGGGTGTCGGGGTTCCGCATGGTCCACCGGTACGCCTACGCGGTGATCCCCCGGGACGGGGACCCGTTCATGGTGTTCCCCTCCGAAGCCCGCTGGGTCGGCGCCCACGGTGAAGCCTGGATCGAAGACCAGCGCTTCGCCGACGTCCCCGGCGCCGAGATCGGCTCGGTCGCGTCGGACCGCGGATGGCAGCGCCTCGCCGTGTACGGATCGAACTTCATCATGCCCGGGAGGGACGTCCGGGCCCTCGATTCCTTCGACACCGAGCTGATCGACTGGGACGTCACCTTCGACCATCTCCGGGCCGTGAAGAGCGACGAGGAACTCCCCCTCGTCCGAGCGAGTTTCGAGCTGAACGAGCGGGGCTTCTGGGCGGTGCTGGAAGCCTACGAACCGGGGAAGACCGAAGCGGAGATCATGGCCCCCGCCGAAGCCCTCTTCGTCGCCAACGGCACCCAGCGGACCACGATGAACATGGTCCTGTCCGGCCCCCACGGCGAAGCCGGCCCCGAGTTCCGCCACCCCGACCACCAACGACCCGTCGCCTCCGACGACCTGTTGCTGTATTCGATCGAGATCGCCGGACCGTCCGGCTATTGGGCCGAGTTCGCCCGGCCGATCGCCCGAGACGGGCTCGCTCCCCGCACCGCCGAGATCATGGCCGCCTACCAGGAGGCCTTCGAGGCAGCCCGGGCGGCGCTGAGAGCCGGCAACACCGCCCACGACGTCCACCGCGCCGTGTTCGGATGTTTCGACGGCCTCGACGTGAAACCCGGCCACGTCACCGGACATTCGATCGACATGATCATGGTCGCCCATCCACGGATCGGCGAAGGCAACGAGACGGTGCTGGAGGAGAACATGATCATCTCCATCCATCCCCACGTCGTCACCGCCGACGACTCGGCATGCCTCTACATGCAGGAGACGTTCCGGGTCACCGCCGACGGCGGCGAACAGCTGTCGTCGGTGCCGATCGTGGCGTTCCGGGGCGACGAACGTCCGAGCGACGTGATGGAGGGGACGGCCCGATGAGCACACCGCGGGTGGTCTACGACCCGATTCGGACGGCCCACCTCCCCGGGAACGGCGCCGCCGTCGAGACCCGGATCGACGATTCGGTCGGATGTCGCAACCTGGAACAGCGCATCCTCCGTGTCGCTCCGGGCGGTGATGCCCAGGTCAGGAACCCCGGATCCGAGGATGTCCTGTTCGTCCTCGCCGGTGCCGGGACCCTCGCCTTCGGGGACCACGTCGCCCCTCTGGAACCCCGGAGCGGTCTCGTCGTCCCCGCCGACACCCCCTACCGCCTCGAGGCGGGAACCGAAGGACTCGAACTGTTGTCGGTCCTGGCTCCCCAGCCGGGGAAGCCGGGAACGGTACCGGCCACCGAGGCCGCGACCCCCGACGCCCAACCGATCCGCGAAGACGACCAGGAGGTGATCGCCGCCGGAGACGACCACACGATCGACTACATGGATCGCTGGTTCCGGGTTCTGGCGGACCCCGCACGGGGGGCCCGCTACGTCACGCAGTTCGTGGGGTACATCGCCCACAGCCGAGCGCCGGAACACACCCACACCTATGAGGAGGTGATCTACATCACCGACGGGGAAGGGGTCCTCCACATCGGAGAGAGCCGACCGCTGCGGCCGGGGACGAGCGTCTACCTGCCGCCCGGGACTCCCCATTGCCTGGAGAACCCCCACGACGACCAGGTTCTGGCCCTCGTCGGGGTGTTCTGCCCCGCCGGGTCGCCCAAGGAGCGGCAGCCGGCGAACTGATCTGGGAGACGGGAACGAGAGGGAGAGAGAAAGGAAACGGATCACATGGCAAAGATCCTCATCGTCGGCGCCGGTCAAGCCGGCCTGCAACTCGGTCACGGGCTGCTCCAACACGGATACGACGTCACCATCGTCTCGGATCGGACCCCGGCGGACTGGAGGGACGCCCACGTCTCGTCGAGCCAGTTCCAGTTCGCCACCAGCCTCAGCTACGAACGCGAGCTGGGCCTCGACTGGTGGGATCCGGCGGTGCCGAAAGTGGAAGGTCTCGGCGTCACCATCCCCAACCCGGAGGGCGGTGACGCACCGGCGGTCGAATGGTTCGGCCACCTCGACAGCCCCGGGCACTCCATCGACCAGCGAGTGAAATTCCCCTCCTGGATGGAGAAGTTCGAGCTGCGTGGCGGCAAGCTCGTCATCCACGCCGCCACCCCCGAAGACCTCGACCGCTACACGGCCGAGAACGACCTGGTGATCGTCGCCACCGGCAAAGGCCGGCTCGGTCAGATCTTCGAACGGTGGGACGAACGCTGCACCTACGACGAGCCCCAGCGCGCCCTCGCCCTCACCTACTGCCACGGGGTCGAGCCCCGCGGGCCGTTCTCGTCGGTGTGCTTCAACCTGATCCCCGGTGTCGGTGAGTACTTCGTTTTCGAAGGCCTCACGTTGAACGGTCCCTGTTGGATCATGACCTTGGAGGGGATCCCGGGCGGACCGATGGACTGTTGGGACGACGTTCGAGGCGACCCGAAGGGACATTGGGAGAAGACACTGTGGATCCTCGAGACGTTCCTCCCCTGGGAGTACGCCCGGGTCCGCAACGCCGAGCTGACCGACGCCAAGGGGATCCTGTCGGGCCGGTTCGCGCCGACCGTGCGCAAACCGGTGGCGACGACGGCGTCGGGCCGGAAGGTGTTGGGTCTCGCCGACGCGGTGCTGTTGAACGATCCCATCACCGGACAGGGTGCGAACAACGCCACCAAGAGCGCCAAGATGTATCTCGACGCGATCCTCGAGCGGGGTGAAGGCCCCTTCGACGAGGCGTGGATGAACGCCACCTTCGAGAGGGTGTGGGACCGTCTCCAGCCAGTGGCCACCTGGACCAACGCCCTGCTGGCCCCACCGCCCGAGCACGTCATCAACCTGCTCGGCGCGGCCGGTCAGTACCAGGAGATCGCCGACCGGTTCGCCAACGGGTTCGACGACCCGAGCGACTTCTTCAACTGGTTCATGGATCCCCAACTCGCCGACCAGTACCTCCAGGAGGTCGCTTCGCGGGCGTGAGCACACCACCCCTCCCCGGATCGGCGGCTCGGGGCGACGGCAGCCGCCGGTTCGGGCCGCCGGTTCGGGGAGGGTCACCGAGTGTGCACAACTTTTCGCACCCGATACGATCCGTCGGCGATGTCACAACGAACGTCGTCATGGGCAGACCGGCGCCGCAGCCGACGGATCCGCCGCCATGTCGGCGCCGCGGCGATCGGTGTGGTGATCTTCTGGTTCTTCTGGCAGAGCCGCCCCCAGTGGAGCCCCGACATGCGGTTCTGGAAGGCGGTCGGTGACGCCGCCTACGGACTGTTGTGGCTCACGGTGTTCCTCGGCCCGGCTGCGAAACTGTGGCCGTCACTGCGGAGGTTCCTCTCGTGGCGTCGCCAGCTCGGGATCTGGTCGACGATCCTGGCGACCTTCCACGCACTGCTGATCATCAACGGTTGGGCGCAGTGGAGCGTCGCCCGTTTCTTCGGCTACGAGTTCGTTCCCCAGCTCGGACGGCTCGCCCGGATGGAACCCGGGTTCGGGTTGGCGAACGTGCTTGGGCTCAGCGCCCTGTTCGTCGCCCTCGTCCTGGCGGCGACCTCGTCGGACCGGGCGTTGAAGGCCCTCAGCCCCAAGGGCTGGAAGTTCCTCCACAACGGCGCCTACTTCGTCTTCTACGTCGGGTCGATCCACGCCCTGTATTTCCTGTTCATCCACTACACCCTGTCGTTCCACAAGCGGATCCCCGAACCGGACTGGTTCCGTTTCTGGATGCTGGGCATGGTCGCCACGATCGCGGCCGTCCACGTGGCCTCGTTCGTGAAGACCGTCCAGACCTTCCGCTCGGAGGCGACCAGCCGGGCGTGAGCGCCCCGGAGGCGGCGGGGTCGACGAAGGCTCGGGACTAGCCGAGGGCCTTGGCCACCAGATAGCCGGAGCCGCCGCCGAGACCGGGACCGGGGTGGGTGGATGCGCCGATGTGGTAGAGCTGTCTCACCGGGGTTTCGTGGCCTTTGGCGCCGGGGAAGGGTCGCCACAGGAAGAACTGGTCGACGGTGCACGCCCCCGAATAGGGGTCGCCGCCCACCAGGTTGGGGTTCATCGCCTCCAAGTCGGCGGGGGTGAGCACCTTGCGGCCGACCACCAGGTCCGAGAATCCAGGCATCGCCTCGTCGAGGCGGCGCTGGATCCGGTCGGCGTAGGCCTCCCCCACCGCCGGGGTCCAGGCGCCCTCGACGGCGATCTCCCCCGCGGCGTCACCGCGGGGTCGGGACGGCAGCTCCTGGAGTTGGATCCAGACGATCCACTTCCCCTCCGGGGCCCGGGACGGGTCCACCGCACAGGGTTGACCCACCACCACCGTCGCCCGGCCGGGCAGCAGTCCCCGGTCGGCCTCGTTCATGGCCTGGGACTGGGCGTCCACCGAGTCGCACAGGTGGACGATCGCCACGTCGGCGAGGTCGGCGTCGACCCATTCGGGTCGGGCGTCGAGGGCGTAGTGGATCTGCATGTCCGAGCGTCCGTAGCGGTACCGGCCGGCGCGTGCCGCCACCTCCTCGGGGAGGGGTACCCCTTCGAGGAGCCGCCCGTAGAGCTGGGTGGGGGTGACGTTGGCCACCACCGCCTTCGTCGCCCGCAGCTCCTCTCCCCCGACGAGCCGCACCCCGACGGCCCGACCGTCTTCGACGACGACCCGCTCCACCTCCGCGCCGGTCCTCATCTCCCCGCCGCCACCTTCGACGATGCGACGAAATGCATCGACGATCCGGACGGAGCCTCCCACCACGACCGGCATGCCGCCCATCTCCAAGGCGGCGAGGATCACCTTCGACATCACGGCCGAATACGCGTCGTCGGGACGCAGACCGACGTGCAGCATCCACGGCGACACCAGTGCCCTCGCCACCTCCGACGAGAAGGTCCGCTCCAGCCAGGGTCGGGCAGGCTCGAGACTCTCTCCGACGAACGCCGCCAGCTCCCGGAATCCCCGCTTCCTCCCGTGGGAGAACAGCGTCCGCGCCGCCGACCACGACCACAACTCCTGACCCAACAGACCGAACGCCAGCTCGGCGTCACGGGCCAGGAACCGGTCCATCTCGGCTGCGTACCGTTCCCCGTCCCCCTCGCCCGCAGCCTCGAACCGGGTGACGTTCTCGGCCCGGTCGGTCGTCAACACGAGGGCCCTACCGTCCCCGGTGAGCACCCCCGTCGGTTTCTCGGTGTTGGCGAACTCGACGCCGTGAGCCGCCAGATCGTCGGCCAGTTCGCCGTAGGCGGGGCCTCCCATGAACAGCGGGTACCACTGGGAGAGGAGGTCGTGGGTGAAGCCGTCGAACAGCTCCTCGGTCCGGATGCAGCCGCCCAGCACGTCGTTGCGTTCCAACACCAGCACCCGCCGACCTGCTTTGGTCGCCAACGCGGCGCACACCAGCGAGTTCATCCCACTGCCGACGACGATGACGTCGTGGTCGGACATCACACCCTCCTTCGTGCCGTATCGGACCCTCCGTTCAGGACCGAGCTTGCTCCACCTCCCGAAGCCGTTCGATCGCTGCCTCGAAGGTGTGGCTGAGATGTTCCCGCAGCGCCAGGGCGGCACCTTCGGGATCACCGCGTCGACACAGCTCCACGATGCGGCGGTGTTCGGCGATCCGGTCGGCGATGGTGCCCCGCACCGGCAGCGACAGACGCCGGTACCGTTCCGAGTTGTCCCAGAGCATGGGGATGAGGCGCATCAACCACTTCGACCCCGACGCCTCGTAGATCGCCATGTGCAGCCGGGTGTGGACCTCGAGGGCCTGCTCGGGAGCGACTTCGGCGAGCCGGGCATACTCTTCGACGAGCTCCTGGATGCTCCGACAGGTCTCGTCGTCGATCCGCTTGGCGGCTTCCGCCACCGCCATCGCCTCCAGCTCTTGGCGAATGCGGTAGGTCTCTTCGAGATCCTGGGCGGACATCTCGGCGACGTGTGTGCCCCGGTGGGGGGTCCGGTCCACCAGCCCGCTCCGTTCCAGATACCGCAACGCCTCCCGGATCGGCACCGAGCTCATCTGGAGACGCTCGACCTGCTCCTGCAGCCGGATCGGACTCCCCGGGGGGAGCACCCCGGTGATGATGTCCCGTTTCAGCTCGGCGAGGGCGACGTCGGCGAGGGTTCGCGGGCCGTTCCTCCCTTCCAGGGTCATACCGTCCCCCGGCCTCGCGGCCCGATCACGAACCCGCCTCCATCCGCGCCAGCAGCTCTTCGAGGGGCTGGCCCATCTGCTCGGGGCCGAGGGCGCTGTAGCCGCCGTCGACCGCCAGGTCGGTCCCGGTGATGAACGACGCCTGGTCGGAGCACAGGAACACGACGGCGTTCGCCACCTCTTCGGGGTCGCCGATGCGACCGAGCATGTGGAGCGCCCCCCCGATGCGGTCGACGAACGCCCGGTCGCCGCCGCTCATGTCGCGGATCGGATTGGACCAGGTCCACCCGGGCGAGACGGAGTTCACCCGGATCCCCTTCGGGGCGAGACGGATCGCCTCCACCCGGGTCAGCTCGGCGATGGCCCCCTTGGTGGTCGAGTACACGAAGAAGAGGGGCTGGGCGACCTTGGCGCTGATCGACGAGAAGTTGACGACGGCGCCTCCGCCGCGTGCCTCCATATGGGGGGCGACCAGGGCGGTGGCGATGGCCCCGGCCACGACGTTGACGTCGAGGGCTTTCAGCCAGTCCTCCCGGGAGGTCTCCAGCCCTTCGTCGAGGTAGACGGCCGCCATGTTCACGAGGATGTCGACACCGCCGTAGCGCTCCACGGTGGTGTCCACCAGCCGGGAGAGCTGGGCGTCGTCGGTCACGTCGGTCTCGAGGAACGTGACACCGTCGCCGAGACGGTCGGCGAGAGCCTGCCCGTCGGCGGCGTTGACGTCGCCCACCGTCACCTTGGCGCCGGCGCCGTGTAGCGCCTCCACCACCTTCTGGCCGATGAGGGTGGCACCACCGGTGACGATGGCCACCTTGTCCGAAAGGTCACACATTCCGTCTCCTCCGTCTCAGGACAGCGCTCCGAGCTCCGCCGCCGCGGCGCCGAAGAACTCCTCCAGGATCGTGTCCGCCTTCTTCTGGATCGTGCCGGCCCCCATCGTGGCGACCGTCCCGATCACCGAGTAGCGTCCCGACACGACGATCCGTGTCCCGCCGTCGCCGGGTTCGAGCCGCAGCTCCGCCTCCACGTCGATGGTCGAGTTGACCTGACGGTCGGTCCCGGAGGCGTGGAAGCGTACCCGTTTTCCTTCCTCCAGGTCGGTCACCTCGACGTCGACGTCCGCCTTCAACTTGAAGGGACCGAACCGGTCGATGAGCACGGTCCGGTACCGGGCCAGGTGCTCGATCTCTTCGACGTCACCGACGATGCTCACCCAGCTCGCCACCTTGTCGACGTCGATGAGCACCGGCCAGCAGGCCTCGGGAGCCGCGTCGACGTCGATCTCCCGGGAGAACTCGGCACTCGGCATTCAGGATCCGCCCTTCGCCACGACCTCCACGCCCCGGCCGGCGCCGAGCCCTTCGCCGTGGAGCAGACGGTAGACCCGTTCGGGCGGGTTGAAGGAGTCGGCGACGATCGGCACGTCGGTCCCGAGGGCGTCCTGGATGGCCGAGCAGATGGCGTGCAGCGGTGCCCCGCCGCCTTCCCCCATGCCCTTGGCGCCGGTACCGGTGAACGGTGACGGCGACTCGACCCAGTCGGTTTTGATGTGGGGCATGTCGGCCGCCGACGGCGCGTGGTAGTAGAGGAAGTTGGCGTTGAGGAGCTGTCCGTCCTCGTCGTAGCGCATCTCCTCCCGCAACGCTGCGGCGATGCCGTGGGCGGCGGCGCCATGGACCTGGCCTTCGACGATCTGAGGGTTGATCCTGGTGCCGCAGTCGTCCACCGCCGCGTAGTCGAGCACCTCGACCTTCCCCGTCTCGGTGTCGACCTCCACCACCGCCACGTGGATCTGGGATGCGTAGGTGAGGGTCAGGTTCCCGTACTTCCGATCCGGGTCGGGCGGGTCGAAGGGCGGGACGTAGACGTGGCGGCAGTTCAGGCTGATCCGCTCGGCCACCTCGGTGGGCAGCTCGGCGTTGTTGGTGTACACCATGTTGGCCAAGCCGATGAACGGGATCGCCCGCTCCGGGTCGCCGATCACTCGGGCATGACCTTCGGCCAGCTCGATCTCCTCCTCGGAGGCCCCCAGCACGAGGGCTGCGAGCTCCACCATCTCCGCCTTGAGCTTGTTGGCGGCGCCGATGACGGCGTTGATGCCGGTCACCGCGAACTGGCTGGCGTAGGTCCCCGAGAACCCCACATAGGAGTTTCGGGCCTGGTCGAACCCGGGGATGACCGTGACCTCTTCCGGGGTGATCCCGAGGATGTCGGCCACCACCTGGGCGGCGGTGGTCTCATGCCCCTGACCCTGGGGGGTGGTACCGAGAGCGACGCTCACCTCGCCGTACAGGTCGAGTTTGCAGATCGCCGCCTCGCCGTTCCCCGAGAACGGCAGCTCACGGTTGATGATCCGGGACTGGCCGAAGTTGTTGGTGCCGGAGTCGAGGGTCGAGCCGATCCCGATCCCGATCCGCTTGGTGGTGCCTTCGGCCTCCTTCTGACGTTCCCGCCACTTCGGGTAGTCGACCAGCTCCAGCGCCTTGTCGAGGGACAGGGGGAGGTTCCCCGAGTCGTACACGCAGCCGTTCGGCGTCTCGTAGGGGTAGTCCTCGGGCTGGACGTAGTTACGTTTGCGGATCTCGACGGGGTCGAATCCGAGTTCGTGGGCGACGACGTCGACGATCCGCTCCAGCATCCACAGGTGCTGCATCCGCGAGTACCCCCGGTTGGGCACGGTCGGGCACTTGTTGGTGAGCGACTGGGAGTAGTCGATCCGGAAATGCCGCATCTTGTAGCAGCCGGGCAGCACCTGGGACCAGATGACCGCGCCGAGGGGCTCGTAGTGCAAGTAGGCCCCGGCGTCGTCGATGGCGCGGGCCTTCACCCCGAGGATGGTCCCGTCCGCCATGACCGGCACCTCGATGTCGAGGAACCAGCGTTCGTTGCCGTGCCCGCCGTCGAGATGGTGTTCGGTGCGGGTCTCGACCCACTTCACCGGCCTCCCGGCCTTGCGGGACAACAGCGCCAGCACGCCGGTCTGTTTGTAGAGGTTGATCTTGATCCCGAATCCGCCGCCGATGTCCTGGGAGACGAACTCGAACCGGTCGATGCCGATCCGGAGGGACGGGGCGATCATCATCGCCCCGAACATGGGCATCTGGTTGTTGGAGATCACCTCGATGGTGTCGGTGCCGCGATCCCAGTTGACGACCACGCCGAAACATTCGATCGGCGTCGACGAGAACCGGTGGAAATGCAGCTTGTCGATCTTGACGACGTGGTCGGCTTCGGAGAGGGCCCAGTCGATGTCGCCGTATTCGTAGGTGCCCTGCCACGACACGTTGGTCCCCACCTCGTCGTGGAGGATGGGGGCGTCCGGCTCCTGGGCGGCGATGGCGTCGGTCACCGGCGGCAGCGGCTCGTACTTCACTTCGACGAGGTCGGCGGCGTCGCGGGCCAGCTCCCGGGTCTCGGCCAGCACCACGGCGACGGGCTCACCCTGGTAGCGGACCTTGTCGACCGCCATCAGGTACTCGACCATGTTCCCGCCCGGCGGTGGGGCGATCTGGAACAGCGGGTCGGTCATCTCCTTGACCTCTTCGCCCACCAGCGTGCAGTACACGCCGGTCATGTTCTCCAGCTTCGAGGTGTCGATGGAGACGATCCGGGCGTGGGCGTAGGGTGACCGCACGAAATGGGCGTAGCCCTGGCGGATCATGCCCCGGTCGTCCACGTAGCGTCCCTGACCGGTGAGGAGGCGCCGGTCCTCCTTCCTCGGGTAGTTCTGGCCGGTCCAACGGGGGGTCTCGACGCGGGTGGGAGCGGTCATGCGCTCGTCTCCTTTCCAGCGGCGGCCGCGACGGCCTCGACGATGTTGACGTAGCCGGTGCACCTGCACAGGTTGCCCCGCAGTCCTTCACGGATCTCCTCGGGGCTCGGCGACGGGTTCTTCTCCAGCAGATAGGTGGCACTCATCACCATCCCCGACGTGCAGTAGCCGCACTGGAGGGCGTGGTGCTCGTGGAACGCCTGCTGGACCGGGGTCATCTCCCCGTCGGCGGCGAGGGCTTCGACCGTCTCGATCGTGGCCCCGTCTGCCTGCACGGCCAACATCATGCACGACTTGATGGTGCGACCGTTGTACAGGACCGTGCATGCCCCGCAGTGGCCCGTGTCACATCCGATCTTCGGTCCGGTGAGGTCCAGGTCGTCCCGCAGGAAGTGGATGAGGAGCCGTCGGGCGGGGACGGTGGCTGCGACGGCCTCGCCGTTGAGGGTGAACTCGATGTCGAAGGTGTCGGACCTATCCACGATGACCTCCTTTCGCCGCAGCCAGCACGGCCCGTTTGGCGACGACGGGGATGACGGCTTTGCGGTACTCCGCGGTGGCGTCGGCGTCGCTGAGGGGCTCCACCCCGTCGGCGGCCGCAGCCGTCGCTTCGGCGACGGCGGCCTCGGTGACCGCCGTCCCCACCAGGGCGGCTTCGACCTCGGGTCGGCGGGTCGGGACCGGCAGACATCCGATCACCAGCTTCGCCTCGGCGATCTGGTCGTCCTCGGTGCGGACGACCGCCACCGCCCGAGCCGCCGCCTCGCCGATCTCCAAGTCCACGTATCCGACGGCGGTGCCGTCGGCGAGAGCCGGGACGGTGATGCTCTTCAGCAGCTCGCCGTCTTCGACGGCCGTGGTGAAAAAGCCGGTGAAGAACTCTTCGGCGGGGATGTCACGGGCGGCCCCGTCGGGACCCACCACGTGCATGGTCGCCCCGAGGGCGACCATGAGCGGAGGGAAGTTGTTGATCGGGTCGGCGTGACAGACGTTGCCGCCGATGGTTCCCCGATGCCGCACCTGGGGGTCGACGGTGTCGGCGGCCACCTCGGCGATGGCTCGGGGGTCGCCGCCCAGCAGATCCGATTCGGCCAACTCGGCGTAGGTGACCCCTGCTCCGATCTCCAGGGTGCCGTCGTCGTGTCGGACGATCCCTTTGAGCTCTTCGAGCCGGGAGATGTCCACGAGGAGGTCGACGGCGGCGGCACGCATCTTGAGGACGTTGATGAGGCTCTGGCCGCCGGCGAGGGCGCGAGCGTCGGGACTCGAGTTGAGTGCCTCCACGGCTTCGTCGACGGTGTCGGGTCGGCAGTACTCGACGGGTGCCAAGATCATGGTTCCCTCTCCCCGGGCATGGGTCCGTCCCTCCTTCGGTCCGGCCGGACGGCCGGCGACGACCGGTCCGGCACACAGCGTTCCTCGACTCTACCACTCGTTTGATAAGTGATAAAGTCGCGTTCGCGGTGCGTGAGAGGAGGGTGACACGGCATGCCGGATGCGGTGATCATCGGAGCGGGACACAACGGGTTGGCGGCGGCGATCCTCCTCGCCCGCGCCGGGTGGGACGTCAGCGTGGTCGAAGCAGCCAACGAACCCGGAGGGGCGGTACGGACCGCCGAAGTGACACTCCCCGGATTCCGACACGACCTCTTCGCCACCAACCTCAACCTGTTCGCCGGCTCGGCCTTCTACGCCGAGTTCGCCGACGATCTCGCCCGCCACGGCTTCGCCTTCGCCCCCACCACCCGTCCCTTCTCCTCCGCCTTCCCCGACGGCCGTTTCGTCGGGGTGACTACCGATCCCGACGAGACCGAGGAGATGATCGCCGCCGTCTCCCGAGCCGACGCGGCGGCATGGCGGGACCTCTTCGCCCGGTTCGGACGGATCGCACCCCACCTCTTCCCCCTGTTGGGGACTCCCCTCCCCTCCGCCGCCGCCCTCAAGGCCCTCTGGTCCGGAACCCGGGCCCTGGGCCGGGAATGGCCCTACGAACTGGCCCGCCTGGTGCTGTCGTCCCCGAGGGAGTTCGTCGAAGAGCACTTCGAATCACCCGAAGTCCAGGCCCTCGTCGCCTCCTGGGGCATGCACCTCGACTTCGCCCCCGACGTCGCCGGCGGTGCCCTGTTCCCCTTCCTGGAGTCGATGGCGTCCCACGCCAACGGCATGGTGCTCGGACGGGGCGGGGCCCGGGTGATGATCGACGCCATGGTGGGGTTGCTGGAAGAGCTGGGCGGGGAGATCGTCCTCGGCCAGCGGGCCGAACGGGTCACGACGACCGGCGGCAGAGCCACCGGCGTCGTGTTGGCCGACGGCACGGCGGTCGCCGCCCGGCGGGCGATCGTCGCCGACCTCACCCCGACCGGTCTCGCCGCCATCACCGACGACCCCCGCATCCGCGAGGCGGCCCGCCGGTACCGCTACGGACCGGGAACGATGATGATCCACGCCGCCCTCGGCGACCTCCCACGGTGGCGCGACGAACGAGCCAGGGAGTTCGCCTACGTGCATCTCGGGCCCTACCTGGAGGACATGTCTCGCACCTACGTCCAGGCGGTGTCGGGTTACCTCCCCGACTCCCCCACCCTCGTCGTCGGCCAGCCGACGGTGGTCGACCCGACCCGCGCTCCCGAAGGCAAGCACGTGCTGTGGGTCCAGGTCCGGGCCCTGCCGGCACGGATCCGCGGCGACGCCGCCTCCACCATCGACGCCCCCGACGGGCGCTGGACCCCTTCGGTCGCCGAGGCGTACGTCGACCGGGTGTTCACGAAGCTCGACGACTACGCGCCGGGGATCCGTGACCTCGTCCTCGCCCACACCGTCCTCTCCCCGGCCGACCTCGAACGGGCCGACCCGAACCTGGTGGGCGGGGACTCCCTCGCCGGGAGCCATCACCCCTTCCAGTACCTGTTCCTCCGTCCCCTCCCAGGATGGACCCGCTACCGCACCCCGGTCCCCGGCCTGTACCAGTGT
>WFOA01000100.1 GCA_015488325.1 Acidimicrobiia bacterium
GGCGGGCTCGTGGGCCGTTCCCGGCGGGAAGGTGCGGTGGGGCGAGACGATGCGGGAGGCCGCGCGCCGTGAGACCCGGGAGGAGACCGGCATCGACGTCGATGTCGGGGACGTCGTCTGGGTGGGCGACGCGATCGGGCCGGGCGACCCTCCCGCCTGGCATTACACCCTCGTCGATTTCCGGGCCACCCCGGTCGGGGGGCGTCTCGTCGCCGGGGACGACGCCGCCGAGGTGGCGTGGGTGACCCTGTCGGAGGCTCGCCACCTCCCCCTCACCCCCACGATGCCCGATCTGCTCGACGCCCTCGACGACACGGCGAAGGCGGACCGGGAGGTCGAAGATGACGGCTGACGTCGTGGAGCTCTGCCGTCGGCTCATCCAGAACGCCTGCGTCAACGACGGCACCCCCCACAGCGGGCACGAATGGCGCAGCGCCGAGACCATCTCCGACTTCTTCGGCAGGGGCGGGGAGGTGTTCGAACCGGCACCGGGACGCCGGTCGGTCGTCTACCGGGTGCCCGGACGCGACCCGGGTGCTCCCCGGCTCATGCTGATGGGGCACATCGACGTCGTACCCGTCAACGAGGAGGGATGGTCGGTGGATCCCTTCGGAGGGGAGGTCCTCGACGGGTTCCTGTGGGGACGGGGCGCGGTGGACATGCTGAACCTCACCGCGGCGATGGCGGTGGTGTTCAAGCCGTACCTCACCGGCGAGCGGGACCCCCTCCCCGGCGACCTCCTCTACCTGGCCGTAGCGGACGAGGAGGCGGCCGGCCGGTTCGGGGCGCAACCCCTGGTGGCCGAACGCTGGGACCTGGTGGGATGTGAGTACCTGCTCACCGAGATCGCCTACCCGCCGATCGACGTGGGCGGTGAGCGGCGCTATCCGGTGTCGGTGGGCGAGAAAGGACCCTTCTGGACCGTGTTGCGGACGACGGGGACCCCCGGCCACGGCAGCCAGCCCTACGGGCGGGAGAACGCCCTCGCCTCCCTCACCGAAGGGGTCGCAGGGCTGTTCCGCACGCCGCCGCCGGTGGCGATCACCCCGATCTGGGAAGAGTTCGTCCGGGCTCTGGGGCTTCCCCAGGACCAGACCGAGGCCCTCTGCGACCCGGACCGGGTGGACGCTGAGATCGAGCGGCTGGCCGTCGACGACCTGCGATGGGCCTCCTACGTCCACGCCTGCACCCACATGACGGTGAGCCCCAACGTCCTCGAAGGCGGGACGAAGGCCAACGTCATCCCCGACCGGGCCGAAGCCCAGGTGGACATCCGGGCGTTGCCCGGCATGGACCGCGCCGACGTGGATCAGCATCTCCGCAAGGCGCTGGGCGCGGCCGGCGACCGGGTCGAGCTGGTCCCGGTGGCGGACCACGTCGCCAACTGGTCTCCCCGGCCGAACCCGCTGTGGCAGGCGGTGGTCGACGCCACCGAAGACCTCACCGGCTCCCGCGCCGTCGTGCCCACCCTGATGCCCGCCACCACCGACGCCCGGTTCTTCCGGGACCGGGGAACGATCGCCTACGGGGCGGGCCTGTTCGACACGTCGATCCGATTCGCCGACTTCCTCGCCATGTTCCACGGCAACGACGAGCGGATCTCGGTGGCCTCCCTCGAGAACACCGTCAACTTCCTCGAACGGACCTTGGAGCGGTTCGCCGAGGCCGTCCGGCCATGACCGGCACCGTGATCTGCGACCTCGACGGGGTCGTGTACCGGGGTGACGTGGGGATCCCCGGGGCAGGGGAGGCGCTGAGGCGCCTCGAAGACGACGGTTGGCGCATCCTGTTCTGCACGAACAACTCGACCCGCACCAAGCAGGCGGTGGCCCGCCGGATCGGCGAGCTGAGCGGTTACCCGGCGACGGCCGGCCAGGTGGTGGGCTCGGCCGAGGCGGCGAGCACCCTGCTGGCCCCCGAGCGTCCCCCCACGTACGTGCTCGGCGGTGACGGCATCCGTGAGGCCCTCGCCACGGCAGGCATCCCCGAGGTCCCCGACGCCACCCGGGCCGGGGCGGTGGTGGTGGGGCTGGCGACCGACTGCGACTACCCGATGCTGGCGGCCGCCGCCGGAGCCGTGCGCCGCGGGGCCCGCCTGGTGGCGACCAACACCGACCCGACCTATCCGGCGGCCGACGGCTTGCGTCCCGGGGCCGGGGCGATCGTCGCCGCGGTGGAGACGGCGGCGGAACGTCGAGCGGAAGTGGCGGGCAAGCCCTACGAGCCGATCCGGCGTCTCCTTCGCGAACGGGTCGGGGACGGAGCGGTCTGGGTGGTCGGCGACCGTGAAGACACCGACCTGGAGTTGGCCAGGGCGGAGGGATGGAAGGCGGCGCTGGTCCTCACCGGGGCGACCACGTCGGCCGACGAACTGACCGCAGAGGCGGACCTCGTCCTCGACTCTCTCGCCGACCTTCCCGCTCACATCGGGTAGAGGCGGGTCCTCGTCCGCCGGGTCCGGGCGAGGAAGCGGCGACGGTTGGCTGCCGCGTACAGCATCCCGGCCAGGAACCCGGCGACGTGGGCCTCCCAGGCGATGTTCGTCTGCGCGCCCGCCAGGAGGAACTGTCCGGCGAGCCAAAAGACGAGGAACGTCGCCGCCGGCAACACGAAGGGAAGGAAGAAGAACGGGGGGACGATCGTCACCACCTCGGCGGAGGGGTAGAGGATCAGGTAGGCGCCCATCACCCCTGCGATGGCCCCCGATGCCCCGACGACGGGTACCGTCGAGCCGGGGTTGAGGAGGATGTGGCCGAAGGCGGCGATGACGCCGGTACCCAGGTAGAAGATCAGATACCGGAGATGACCGAGGGCGTCTTCGACGTTGTTGCCGAAGATCGCCAGGACCCAGAGGTTGCCGAACAGGTGGGCGAAGCCGCCGTGGAAGAAGATCGAGGCGACGATCGCCCAGAACACGTTCTTGTCTGGGAACACCGCCGGTCCCGGGTCGGGGGAGCAGCGTCCGGTGCGGATCTCCTCGATGGTGAGGGGCTCGCCGGTGAGGACCTCACAGGGGATGGCCGCCTCGGCGTAGAGGAACCGCTCGCCCGCGTCCGGGGCGGAAGGCTGTACGAAGAAGAACACGTAGACGGCGGCGGCGATGATCCCGTAGGTGACCCACGGGGTGCGGATCGACGGGTTGACGTCGCGGATCGGCAGCAAGACGCGTTCACCGGGCTCGGGGGGCGATAATGGTCCCATGGATACTACGCAGCACGAGCGTCCCGACGCGACCGCGCCGACCGTACGGCGAGGTTCGGAAGGCGAAGCGGCGGAGGCGCTCGAAGGGGAGATCGACGAGATCGCCGGTCTCGACCCGGCCGACGCCGAAGCACGGGTGGCCGAACTGACCGATCGGCTCGCCGCCCTCCTCGACGCCGACGGGGGCGGGGACTGAACCCGTCGGCCCCGTCGGGTACGGTGAGGCGGCCCGGGCCTCCGGGAGGAGCCCGCGCCGTGTCTGTTCGGGAGTGACCGATGAAGCTGGGTGTGATCGTCAACGAGGAACGGCCGGCGGCCCTCGCATTCGCCGAGCGGCTCGTCGACGCCGCCCGACGGCGCGGACTGGGTGTCGTCGCCGAAGGGGAGGACGTCCCGGGGGACGACTGGGAGGGCGAACAGGTCGATCTGGTGGTGGCCGTCGGCGGCGACGGGACGGTGCTGCGGGCCGCCCAACGGGCCCTCGACTTCGAAGTTCCCGTCTTCGGTTTCAACCTGGGGACGGTCGGCTTCTTGGCCGAGGCCGAACCCGAAGACCTCGAGCCGGTCCTCGACCGGATCGCCTCGGGCGAGGTCAGGGTGATGCCCCGCATGACGTTGGAGGCGACCACCTCGCAAGGGACGGTGGGCTACGGCGTGAACGACGTGGTCATCGAGAAGATCGAGAGTCAACGCCTGGTCGCCCTCGACGTCGTCATCGACGGGACGGACTTCCTCACCTACCGGGCCGACGGGGTGGTGATCGCCACGCCGACCGGTTCGACCGCCTATTCGTTCTCGGCGGGTGGGCCGCTCATCGATCCCGAGATCGAAGCGATTGCGGTCACCGCCGTCGCCCCCCACGCCCTGTTCGACCGGACCATCGTCCTGTCACCGACGGCGCGGATCCGCTGCACGGTGATCGCCGACCGTCCGGTACAGGCCAGCGTCGACGGGAGGGAGCTGGGTCATCTCGGCGCGGGAGGCTGGGTGGACGTCCGCCGAGGGTCCCGGTCGGTCGGGTTCGTCACCTTCGACCACGAGACCTTCCCCCGGCGAGTTCGGGACCGGCTGGGTTTGGGCCATGCTGGATGAACTGATCGTCTCCAACCTGGGGGTGATCCGCCACGCCCGGATCTGCCCGGGTCGCGGGCTGGTGGTGATCACCGGCGAGACCGGGGCGGGCAAGACGCTGCTGCTCGGAGCCCTGCGGCTCCTCACCGGCTCGGCCGCCCGCCTCGACATGGTCGGACCCTTCGGCGACGAAGCGGTCGTGGAGGGACGGTTCGTCATCGACGGGGACGAGGTGGCGGCATCGCGGCGGATGACGAAAGAACGCAGCCGCGCCTACCTCGACGGCCACGTCGTGTCCGCCGGCGCGTTGGAGCGGGCGACGGCGGGACTCACCGAGATCGTGGCCCAGCACGACCAGCTGTCGCTCACCCGGGCCGCCTCCCTGCGGAGGATCCTCGACCGCCGTCTCGACGACACCGGCGCGGCGGTCCTCGCCGAGTACCGGCAGGCATGGTCGGCGCTGGTCGAGGCTCGGGCGAAGGCGGAGGCCCTGGGCGGCGACCGGACCGCCCTGGAACGGGAACTCGACATTGCTCGCCATCAGGCCGCAGAGATCGACGATGCCGGTTTCGCTCCTGGAGAGGACGAACGCTTGGAGACCGAAGTCCGTCGACTTCGTCACGCCGCCGAGCTGATGGCGGGCCTGGCCGAGGTCGGTGAGGCGGTCGAACGGGCGGGCGACGCCCTGGCCGAGGCGATCGGCCACACCCGGCGTCTGACCCGACTCGACCCCGCCCTCGCCGATCTCGCGCGGCACCTGGAGGGGGCAGAAGTGGAGACGGGCGAGGCGGCGGCTGCGGTGAGGAGCCACGTCGAAGGACTCGACGTCGACCCTGCCCATGCCGAAGAGGTCGAAGGCCGGCTCCGGCTCCTCGGGGATCTCCGACGGAAATACGGCCCCACCCTCGCCGACGTCCTCGCGTTCGGTGAACGCGCCGCCGCCCGCGCCGCCGAACTCGGGCGCCTCTTGGACCAGGCCGACGAGATCGCCGCCGAACTCGCCCGGGCCGAGGCGGAGACCGTCGAGGTGGGGGAGCGGCTCCGCCGTGCCCGGCGCTCTGCCGCCGCCCGGATCGTCGAAGAGGCCGTCGGCCACCTGCGTGACCTCGGCTTCTCCGACCCGGTCGTGGAGATCACATTGGAGGAGGCGGCTCCCGGCCCCGACGGTGCGGACCGTCCCCGGCTGGCGTTCGCCTCCGATGCCCGTCTCGACCCGGGGGAGGTCGGGCGGGTCGCCTCCGGTGGGGAGCTGAGCCGACTCGTCCTCGCCCTTCGGCTGGCCGGAGGGTCGGCGGACGCCCCCACGGTCGTGTTCGACGAGGTCGACGCCGGGGTGGGTGGTGCCACCGCCCTCACCCTCGGACGGAAGCTGGCGGCCGTCGCCGAACGGGTCGCCCAGGTCCTCGTCGTCACCCATCTCCCCCAGGTGGCGGCGTTCGCCCACCGCCACTTCGTCGTCGAACGGGACGGGAACGAGGCGACGGTTCGTCTCGTCGCCGGCGAGGAGCGGCTGGCCGAACTCACCCGGATGCTGGCCGGCATGCCCGACAGCGGCCACGGCCGGGAGGCGGCGGCGGAACTGTTGGCCCTGGCAGGTCGATGAGGCGACGGTGGCGATAGGCTCTAGCCGACGATGATCCACCACCGCCAGGCGAACGAAGAAGACGCCGCCGGGCGTTCGAACGAGGAGCGACCGATGCGCCACGTCCGCGTCAGCAACCAGCCCCCGGTCACGACCATCACCCTGGCCCGGCCCGAACGTCGCAACGCCCTCAGCCTCGCGATGATGGGAGAGCTCATCGAGGCGTTCCGTTCGGTGCCCGCCGATTCCCAGGTCGTCGTCGTGCGTGGCGAAGGGCCGGCGTTCTCGGCCGGCCACGATCTGTCCGAGATGGTCGGGCGGGACCCGGGCTTCTACCAGCGTCTGTTCGACGTCTGCACCCAGATGATGGAGACGATCCACCGCATCCCCCAGCCGGTCATCGCCCGGGTCCACGGCGTCGCCACCGCCGCCGGATGTCAGCTCGTCGCCTCGTGTGACCTGGTCGTCGCCGCCGACGTCGCCACCTTCGCCACCCCCGGAGTGAAGATCGGTCTGTTCTGCTCGACTCCGATGGTCCCCATCTCACGGGCGGTCGGGCGCAAACGTGCCCTGGAGATGCTGCTGACGGGCGAACCGATATCGGCGGAGACCGCCCAGGCCTGGGGTCTGGTGAACCGGGTGGTCCCCGCCGACGCGTTGGACGCCGAAGTGGATCGGCTCGTCGCCCAGATCACGCGGTACAGCCCGACGGTCATCGGGATCGGCAAAGAGGCCTTCTACTCCCAGATCGAGCTGGACGAGCATCGTGCCTACGACCTCACCAAGGCGGTCATGTCGTCCAACGCGTCCCTCGCCGATGCCCAAGAGGGGATGTGTGCGTTCTTGGAGAAGCGGACACCGACATGGCAGACGCCCGTGAGCGGAGAGGAGGGCTGACATGGAACGGGTCGACGTCACCGCGTTGACACCGCTGTTGTTCCTCGAACGGAGCGCCGACGTGTTCGGGGATCGGGACGCCATCGTCTACGGCGACCGGCGACTCACCTACCGGGAGATGGCGGCCGAAGCCACCCGGCTGGCGAACGCATTGGAGGCTTCGGGGATCGGGCCGGGTGACCGGGTCGCCTACCTCATGCCGAACCTGCCCGAGATGCTCGTCGCCCACTTCGGGGTCCCCCTCGCCCAGGCGGTGCTGGTCGCCATCAACACCCGCCTCTCGGGCGGCGAGATCGAATACATCCTCCGCCATTCCGGTGCCCGGCTCCTGGTGGTCGACTCCGAGCTGTATCCGGTGGTGGCCGACCACGTGGGCGCCTGCCCGGAGCTCGCCGAGGTGGTCACGGTCGACGACACCGGCCGGGGCCGCACCGACGGGACCACCCCGTACGGGAACCTGCTGGAACGGGGCGACACGACCCCTCGTCCCTGGCGGGTCCCCGATGAGCTCCAGCCGATCTCCATCAACTACACGTCGGGAACGACGGGCCGTCCGAAGGGCGTCATGTACACCCACCGCGGCGCCTACCTGAACGCCCTCGGGGAAGTGATCCACTCCCACCACGACAGCGACAGCGTGTACCTGTGGACCCTGCCCATGTTCCACTGCAACGGTTGGTGCACCACCTGGGGCGTCACCGCCGTGGGAGGGCGCCATCTCTGCCTCCGGGCGGTGGATCCGGGACTGGTGTGGAAGCTCATCCGAACCGAAGGGGTGACTCACCTGAACGCCGCCCCCACGGTGCTGATCTCCCTGGCGAACCATCCCGACGCCTCCCCGGTGGAGGGAGGACTCACCGTCACCACCGCCGGGGCGCCTCCGAGCCCCACCATCATCGCCCAGATGGAGCAGCTCGGCGCCCGGATCGTCCACGTCTACGGACTCACGGAGACGTACGGTCCCTACACCGTCTGCGAATACCAAGATGGCTGGCTCCGCCTGGATCCGGGCGAACGGGCCCGGCTCCTGGCCCGCCAGGGAGTCGCCTTCATCGGCGCCGACCCGATCAGGGTCGTCGACGAGCACATGCGCGACGTCCCCCGAGACGGAGAGACGATGGGCGAGGTGGTGATGCGGGGCAACAACGTGATGGCCGGTTACTACGCCGATCCCGAAGCCACCGAACGGGCGTTTCGGGGTGGGTGGTTCCACTCCGGGGACCTCGCCGTCTGGCATCCGGACGGTTACATCGAGCTGCGTGACCGCGCCAAGGACATCATCATCTCGGGCGGCGAGAACATCTCGACGATCGAAGTCGAACAGGCGGTCATGTCCCACCCGGCGGTGCTCGAAGCTGCGGTGGTGGCGATGCCCCACGACCACTGGGGGGAACGCCCCAAGGCGTTCGTCGTCCTGAAACCCGGCGAGGCGGCCGAGCCGGCCGACATCATCGACCACGTCCGGGATCGGCTCGCCCATTTCAAAGCCCCCGACGAAGTGGAGATCGTCGACGAGCTCCCGAAGACGTCGACGGGAAAGATCCAGAAGTTCGTGCTGCGGGAGCAGGTCTGGGAAGGGCGGGAGACGCGGATCAACTGAGCCGCGGTGAGGGTGTCCGTCTCCGCACCGGGGCCGTGCTACGGTGGGGTCCCGTGATGAACGACACGTCGACGACCGCTCATCGCGGGGAGCCCAGCCCGAAATACGTCTTCGTGACGGGCGGCGTCGTCTCCAGCCTCGGCAAGGGGATCACGGGCGCCTCGTTGGGGAGACTCCTCACCGCCCGGGGGTTACGGGTCGTCTCCCAGAAACTCGACCCCTACATCAACGTGGATCCGGGGACGATGAACCCGTTCCAACACGGGGAGGTGTTCGTCACCGACGACGGCGGCGAGACCGACCTCGACCTCGGACACTATGAACGGTTCACCGGCTCCAACCTCCGCCGGGCTTCCAACGTCACCGCCGGCTCCGTCTACCTGTCGGTCATCCAGAAGGAGCGGCGGGGCGACTACCTGGGGGACACCGTCCAGGTGATCCCCCACATCACCAACGAGATCAAAGACCGGATCCGGGCGGTCGCCACCGCCGAGGAGGCGGACGTGGTGATCACCGAGGTCGGGGGGACCGTCGGCGACATCGAGAGTCTCCCCTTTCTCGAGGCGATCCGGCAGTTCGCCAACGACGTGGGGCGCCACAACGCCCTCTTCCTCCACGTCACCCTCGTGCCCTACATCGCCTCCTCCGAGGAGCTGAAGACCAAACCCACCCAGCATTCGGTCGCCGAGCTGCGCTCGAAGGGGATCCAGCCCGACGTGATCGTCGTGCGATCCGACCGGCCCATCGACGACGCCGTACGCCGCAAGATCTCCCTCTTCTGCGACGTGCCGGTCCGCGCCGTCATCTCCGCCCCGGACGCCGCCGACATCTACGAGGTACCGCTCATCCTCCGCCGCGGCGGACTCGACCAGGTGGTCTGCGAACGGCTCGGCCTCGAATGTCGGGAGCCCGACCTGGGGGAGTGGGAGACGATGGTACGGCGGGCGATGGCCGCGACCCGCCCGGTGACCGTCGGCATCGTCGGGAAGTACGTCGACTATCCCGACGCCTACCTGTCGGTGGTGGAGGCGCTCCGCCACGGCGCCGCCGCCGAAGACCGCAAGCTCGAGATCCGCTGGATCCCGAGCGACGAACTGACCGGCATGCTCGCCGAGAGCTACCTGCAGGACGTCGACGGCATCGTCGTCCCCGGAGGGTTCGGACCCCGGGGGGTGGAAGGCAAGATCGCCGCGATCCGGTACGCCCGTGAACGGCGGCTGCCGTTCCTCGGCCTCTGCCTCGGGCTGCAATGCGCCGTGATCGAATTCGCCCGCGACGTGTTGGGCCTCGCCGACGCCAACAGCACCGAATTCGACCCGACCACGTCCCATCCGGTCATCGACCTGATGGAGAGCCAGCACGGGGTCGAAGACAAGGGCGGCACCATGCGTCTGGGTCTCTACCCGGCGAAACTGGTCGAAGGGACCCTGGTCCGTTCCCTGTACGGCGAGGAGCTGATCTACGAACGCCATCGGCATCGGTGGGAGGTGAACAACCGGTACCGCAGGGACCTGGAGGGGGCGGGGATGCGCATGTCCGGGGTGGCGCCGGACGACTCCCTCGTCGAGTTCATCGAGATCCCCGACCATCCGTACTTCGTGGCGACCCAGGCCCACCCCGAATTCAAGTCGCGGCCCGACCGTCCCCACCCGCTGTTCCGTGCCCTGGTGGCGGCGGCTGCCCGGCTCCGGGATGCCCGTGACGCCGAAGGCACCGCCTCCGAGGCGTCGTCGATGCTGCGGACGTGACCTTCGAACGGCTGGGACGGGTCCGCCTGGCCAGGGGAGCGATCGTCGACTTCGACGAGGATCATCTGATCGCCCCCGACGGCCGACCCATGCGCCGGGACGTGATCCGACACCGTGGCGGGGTGGCGGTACTCCCCGTCATGGAACGTCGCATATGGCTGGTCCGCCAGTTCCGCAACGCCTACGACTGCGAGCTCTGGGAGATCCCCGCCGGACGCCTCGAGGCGGGGGAGCAGCCGGTCGAGACGGCTCGTCGGGAACTCGTCGAAGAGCTGGGCGCCCTGGCCGACACCCTCGAGCCGCTCGCCGTCGTGTACCCGTCGCCCGGCTACACCGCCGAGGTGATCCACGTCTTCGTCGCCGAAGGTATCGTCCCAGGGAAGCGAACGCCCGACGGGGCGGAGGAACGCTTCGGGGTCGTGCGGTCCTGGGAGCTCGGGGAGTTGTTGGAGATGATCGACGAAGGGCGTCTCCCCGACGCCAAGACGCAGATCGCCGTCCTCGCCTGGGCGAGAAGGAGTGGAATGTGATCGTCGGAGTCCCCAAGGAGATCAAGACGTCCGAGTTTCGGGTGGCCATCACCCCGGTTGGAGTGCGCGAGCTGGTCGCCCACGGCCACACGGTGATCATCGAACAGGACGCCGGAGAAGGGTCGACGATCCACGACGAAGAGTTCGTCGAGCAGGGCGCCGAGATCGTCCCCGACGCCGAGACGGTCTTCGAACGGGCCGACATGATCCTCAAGGTGAAAGAACCCCAGGCCTCGGAGGTCCCGCTGCTCAGGCCCGGCCAGATCCTGTTTACCTACCTGCATCTGGCCGCATACCCGGAGCTGGCGCACGGCCTGCTCGAACGGGACATCACCGCCGTCGCGTACGAGACGGTGGAGACCGAGACACGGCGCCTCCCCCTGCTCGCCCCGATGAGCGAGGTGGCGGGGAGGATGGCGGTGCAGGTCGGCGCCTACTTCCTGGAGAAAGCTGCCGGCGGACGGGGGATCCTGCTGGGAGGGGTGGCAGGGGTGCGTCCCGCCAAAGTGGTGGTCATCGGCGCCGGCACGGCCGGGACGAACGCGGCGGTCATCGCCATGGGCATGCAGGCCGACGTCACCGTCCTCGACACCGACCTCGACAAGCTCCGCCAGCTCGAAGCGCTCTACCAGGGTCGGATCACGACCCTCGCCTCGAACCGGCTGACCCTGGAAGAGGTGGTGCTCCAGGCCGACCTGGTCGTCGGCTCGGTGTTGGTACCCGGGGCGTCGGCCCCGAAGCTGGTCACCGCCGACATGGTGCGGGCGATGCGCCGAGGGGCGGTCCTGGTGGACATCGCCATCGACCAGGGGGGATGCTTCGAGACGTCCCACGAGACCACCCACGAGGACCCCGTCTATCTCGTCCACGACGTCGTCCACTACGCCGTCGGCAACATCCCCGGCGCTGTCCCCCACACCTCGACCTACGCGTTGACGAACGCCACCCTGCCCTACGCTGTGGCCATCGCCGACCGGGGGGTGGTGGGTGCCCTCGAACGCCATCCGGAGCTCGTCCTCGGCGTCAACATCGTCGGTGACCGGCTCACCCACCGGGCCGTCGCCGAGAGCCTCGGGATGGAATACACCGACCCGCTGGTGGCGCTCGGAGTGGCGTGACCGACCTGTCGGCGGCGGCCCGCGAATACCTGGGGGCGCTGCGGGTCGAGCGGGGCCTGGCGGCCAACACCGTCGCCGCCTACGGGCGTGACATCGGCCAATACCTCGCCTTCCTCGACGGGCGTACACCGACCGAAGACCTCGTCGCCGAGTTCGTGGCGGCGCTGCGAACCGCGGGTCTGGCGTCAGCCACCATCGCCCGCAAGCTCGCCGCGGTCCGCGGCCTCCACCGTTTCCTCGTCTCCGAAGGTCTCGCCCGCGACGATCCGACGCGCCTCGTCGACCCCGAGGCGAGGAGACCCCCCATGCCGAAAGCCCTCACCGTCGACGAGGTGTTCGCCCTGTTGGCGTCACCGGATGCGGCGACGGCGGCAGGACGACGGGACCGAGCCCTCCTCGAGTTCCTCTACGCCACGGGGACACGGGTGTCGGAGGCGGTCGCCCTCGACCTGGCCGACCTCGACCTCGAAGAGCGGGTGGCGGTGGTGTGGGGGAAGGGGAATCGCCAACGGCTGGTGCCCCTCGGCCGAGCGGCGGCGGAGGCGATCGAGATGTGGCTGGCGGACCGGCTGCGGCTGGTGCGGGGCGGCGTCGACGCCGTCTTCCTGAACCTGCGGGGACGGAGGATTACCCGCCAAGGTGTCCATCGGATCGTGGTCACCCACGCCCGCAGGGCCGGGCTGGAGGGAGTGTCGCCCCACGTCCTCCGCCATTCGGCGGCGACGCACATGCTGGAAGGGGGAGCCGACCTCCGATCCGTCCAGGCGATGCTCGGTCACGCTAGGCTGTCTACCACCCAGGTCTACACGAAAGTCTCACCCCAGCATCTGCTGGAGGTGTACGTCCAGTCCCACCCACGGAGCAGATGACCATCGACCTCGACCAAGCTCGTATCGCCCTCCAGGAGGAACGGGCGCGCCTCGTCCATCAGCTCGAGGAACTCGGAGCGACCGAGACCGGCGAGCTGAGGAGCGACCTGGACTTCGGAGGTGGATTCGCCGATGCCGGTGCCGTGACGGCCGAACGCACCGAGGTGCTCGGGCTCGTCAAGACGCTCATCCAACGTCTCGAGGAGGTCGACGCCGCATTGGGTCAGATCGACGACGGCACCTACGGGACCTGTGCCACCTGCGGGGCGGAGATCTCACCGGCGCGACTCGAAGCCCGACCCGCCTCGATCCACTGCATCGAGTGCAAGTCCAAGACCTGAACGGTGGCCCGCTGGCTCCATCTGGTCGGTCGGTTCTTCGACGTCGTCTTCGCCTACCCCCTCGACGATGACGAACGTCGTCGAGTCTCGGAGCTGCTTCGACCCGGTCCCGAGTTCGAGGCCTTCATGGCTCAACCCGTCGCCGACCAGCGCCACGGCCTGGAAGCCGCCGAGACGGTGGCGGCGGCCGCCCCGGACCGCCTCGACCTGCAGCGGGCGGCGCTCCTCCACGACGTCGGGAAACGACACAGCGGCCTCGGGGTGGTCGGCCGGGTCCTCGCCACCGTGGCCGCCGGTCTCGGCGGGCCCTGGACCCGGCGCCAGCGGCGCTACCAGGACCACGGGGCCCTCGGTGCGGCCGAGTTGGAGGCCTGGGGGGCAGAACCGATCGTGGTGGCCTACGCCCGGCACCATCACGGGACGCGGCCCGACGAGGTCGCCCCCGGTGACTGGGCGCTCCTCGAACGGGCCGACCGGGCGCGGATCCCGAGAAGGCGCCGTGTCCGAGCCTCGAGTCGATAGGATGCCGACGCCGTCCCCGGAACCCTCATGACCTACCACGTCAAGACCGCGGTGTTCGAGGGACCCCTCGACCTGCTGCTGCAACTCATCACCCGCCACCAGGTGGACATCACCGCCGTCAGCCTGGGCGACCTCGTGGGCGAGTACCTCTCGTACCTGGACGAGATGCGGGCCCTCGACCTGGACGTGACCAGCGAGTTCCTCCTCATCGCCGCCACGCTCATCCAGCTGAAGGCGCGGCACCTGCTGCCCGAAGATGCCGACGTCGACCTCGACGAGGAGCTGGAGCTGATGGCCGACCGCGACCGCCTGCTGGGACGGCTCCTCCAGTGCGTCACCTTCAAAGACGTCGCCGCGGTGCTCACGGCCCGTCTGCAGGCGACCAACCGCTACCTGGCCCGCCAGGGCGGTCTCGACCCCGGCGTGGAGGTCCCGCCTCCCGACGTGGTGCTGGCGGTCGACGCCCCGGGTCTGGCGCGAATCGCCGCCCGGGTCTTGTCGGCCCGTACCGAGCCGGACCTCGACCATCTCGATCTGGAGCTTCCTTCGGTGCAGCACGCCCTGGACGAACTGCGAACCCGGATCGCCGAGGCAGCCGAGACGACCTTCGACGAGCTCGTCTCCCACTGTCGCCGTCCCGTCGAAGTCGCCGCCTACTTCCTCGCCCTGTTGGAGCTGGCCCGGTGGGGGATGGTCGAGGTCGCCCAGGAGGACTGGCTGTCCGAGATCCGGGTGGTGCGACGGGACGCATCGGGGGAGGTGGTGTCGGAATGGGCGACGTGAACGACCGGCTCGCCGCCTTGGAGGCGATCCTGTTCGTCACCGAAGCCCCGGTACCCGACCGGGAGCTCGCCGAGGTGCTGGAGGTCGCCACCGGCGACGTCGCCGCACTGGTCGAGACCCTCAACGGGCGGCTCGAGGAGCGGGGGAGTGGGCTGACGGTGAGACGATCGGCGGGAGGTTGGCGCCTCTACACCAGACGGGAGCTGCATCCGTTCCTCGAACGGTTCGCCGCGTCCCCGACGGCGCGGCGGGTGTCCTCCGCCGCCCTGGAGGTGCTGGCGGTCGTCGCCTACCGCCAGCCGGTGTCCCGGGGCCAGATCGCCGAGATCCGGGGTGTCGACTCCGACTCGGCGATCCGGAGTCTCGAGCGGCTCGGACTGATCGCCGAAGTGGGTCGGCTCTCCACCCCGGGCAATCCGGCCGTCTACGGGACGACCGACCTGTTCCTGGAGAAAATGGGTCTCGACACCTTGGACGACCTCCCACCCCTCGCCGACCACGTGCCACCGGCCGAGGTCCTCGACGCCCTCGAAGAGACCTTTCGTCCCGACGGATGAAGGCCGAGCGCCTCCAAAAGATCATCGCCCATGCCGGGTTGATGTCCCGACGGGCCGCCGAGGAGCTGATCCGACAGGGCCGGGTGACGGTCGACGGTCGGGTGGCCCGGCTGGGGGACCGGGCGGACCCCGAGCATGCCCAGGTCGAGATCGACGGTGTCCCGGTGCCGGTGGCACCCGAGCGGGTGACCTACCTCCTCTACAAGCCGGTCGGGGTCGTCTCCACGGCGGCGGACCCCGAGGGGCGTCCCACCGTCGTCGACCTGGTGCCCGACACACCACGGGTGTTCCCGGTGGGGCGACTCGACCTCGACTCGGAAGGGCTCATCCTGCTCACCAACGACGGTGAGCTGGCGCAGCGTGTCACCCACCCCCGGTACGGGGTGACCAAGACGTACACGGTGCTCGTGGAAGGTCGGGTCACCCCTCGGGTGCTACGGCGGCTGACAGACGGTGTGGAGCTGGACGACGGACCCGCCCGGGCGCTACGGGCGAAGATCCTGGACCGACGCACGGACCGGTCCCTCGTCGAACTGGTGATGGGGGAGGGACGGAACCGGGAGGTGCGGCGGATGATGGAGACGGTCGGCCACCCGGTCCTCACCCTCGCCCGGGTGGCGATCGGGCCGATCCGTGACCGGTCACTTCGGCCGGGTCGCTGGCGGCGGCTCACCGTCGACGAGGTCGCCGACCTCTACGCGGCCTCGGCGGGAGTCGGCCGTCGTGTGCAGCGTTGCTGAGGCGCTACCTTTGCCTCCGACATGGAGACGCTCACGATCGCGACGATCGATCGGCCGCTGGAGGCGGTGGTCCGCCCTCCCGGCTCGAAGAGCATCACCAACCGGGCGTTGGTGGTGGCGGCCCTGGCGACGGGTGGGGTCAGCCGCCTGGAAGGTGCCCTGGATGCCGACGACACCAGGGTGATGCGGGAGGCGTTGCGCCGCTTCGGGGTGATGATCGACGACGTCGACGATCCGTGGCTGGTGTTGGGGACCGGTGGCCGGCTGTCGGCTCCGGGGCGGGTCGACGTGGGGGCGTCGGGGACGTCGGCGCGGTTCCTGACGGCCCTCGCCGCCCTCGTCCCCGGCACGACCACGATCGACGGGACCCCACGGATGCGGGAACGTCCCATCGGCGAGCTGGCGGCGGCCCTCGAATCCCTGGGGGTCGCCGTGGAGACCACCGACGGGTGCCCTCCGGTCACCGTGACGGGAGGTGCCCTCGGTGGGGGGAGGGTGACGGTGGAGGCGTCGCGGTCGAGCCAGTTCGTCTCGGCGCTGCTGCTGGTGGCGCCGATGGCCGAAACACCCCTGGTCGTGGAGGCACCCCGGCTGGTTTCGGCCCCCTACGTCCAGACCACCCTCGAGGTGATGCAGGCCTTCGGCGCCGAGGTCGAAGGGTGCGGCGACGAATGCTGGCGGGTCGAGCCGACGGGCTACCGCACCGCCCATTTCGACATCGAGGCGGACGCCTCGGCAGCGGTCTACCCGCTGGTGGCGGCCGCCATCCTGGGGGGTGTGGTCGCCGTCGAAGGCATCCCTGCCTCCTCGACCCAGGCCGACCTGCGGATCGTCGAGGTCCTGGAGGCGATGGGATGCAGCGTGTGGCATCGGGACGTGCGGCTCGTGGTCTCGGGCCCGTCCCGGCGTCTGGAAGCGGTGGACGTGGACATGAACTCGGCACCCGACGCCGTCTTGGGGCTCGCCGTCGCATGTCTGTTCGCCGACGGCCCTTCCCGCATCAGGAACGTCGGCAACCTCCGGCTGAAAGAGACCGATCGCCTGGCCGCGTTGGTGACCGAGCTGCGCCGGGTCGGCGGCGACGCCAGGGTCGAAGGCGACGACCTGGTGGTGATTCCCGGCGAGATCCGCCCGGCCACCGTCCGTACCTACGACGATCACCGGATGGCCATGTCCTTCGCCCTGGTCGGTCTGGCCCGGCCAGGGATCGTCATCGAAGATCCCTCCTGTGTGGACAAGACCTGGCCGGGGTACTTCGACATGCTGGCGGCGCTGTGACGCAGGTCATCGCCATCGATGGCCCGGGGGGTTCGGGGAAGTCCACGGTCAGTCGTCTCCTGGCGGAGCGCCTCGGAGCGGTCCACCTCGACACCGGAGCCTTCTACCGGGCCGCCACCTTGGCGGCGCTGCGTGCCGGAGTCGACCTCGAGGACGGGGAGGCAGTCACCGCCGAGGTGGCCCGCCACCGTCTGGAGCAGGAGGCGGGCAGGATGCTCCTCGACGGTGAGGACGTCTCGGCCGACATCAGGACACCGGAGGTCGACCGCTCGGTGAGCGTCGTGTCGGCGTATCCGGAGGTGCGTCGGCTCATGGTCGACGCCCAACGGGACTGGGTGCGACGCCGTGGCGGCACCGCCGTGGTGGAGGGACGCGACATCGGCACGGTCGTCTTCCCTGCGGCCTCCCTCAAGGTGTTCCTGGAGGCGTCACCGGAGGAGCGGGCGCGCCGCCGCGCCCGGGAGTCGGGTCTCGACGCCGAAGCGGTGCAACGGGAGCTGCGTCGCCGGGACCGCCTCGACCGTTCCCGAGCCACCTCTCCGCTGCGTCCGGCCGACGACGCCGTGGTGATCGACACCACCGAGCTCTCGGTCGACGAGGTGGTCGACCGGATCATCGCCGCGTTGGGGCGGGTCGGCGAGGCGTCGCCGCCGAAATGATCCGTCTTCGGGCCTAGCATCTGCGCATGGTCGAACGTGTGCTGCTCGCCGAACCCCGCGGTTTCTGCGCGGGGGTGGAGATGGCCATCAAGGCGCTGACCTGGATGGTGCGCGTCTTCGACCCTCCCGTGTACTGCTACCACGAGATCGTCCACAACCGATGGGTGGTGCAGACCTTCGAGAAGGTCGGCGTCGTCTTCGTCGACGACATCGACGAAGTTCCCGAAGGCGCCCCGGTGATGCTGTCGGCGCACGGTTCGGCTCCCGACGTGGTCGAACGGGCGGGTTCACGAGCGGCGGTGGTGATCGACGCGGTCTGCCCCCTCGTGACGAAGGTCCACCACGAGGTGCGACGGATGGCGGCGAAGGGTTTCGAGATCCTCTACGTGGGTCATGAAGGCCACGACGAGGCCGTGGGCACGGTGGCGGTGGCACCCGAGGCGATCACCTTGGTCGAACCGTCCGACCGTCTGGACGGATTCGACCCCGCCGAGGGAACTCCCGTGGCCCTCGTCGCCCAGACGACCCTCGGGGTGTACGAATGGGAGTCGGTCCTCGACGAGGCACGGCGTCGCTTCCCCGACCTGTGGACGCCCAGGCGAGGTGACCTCTGCTACGCCACCACGAACCGGCAGTCGGCGGTCCAGGAGCTTGCACGCCGCTGTGACCTGGTCCTCGTCGTCGGTTCGGAGAGCTCCTCGAACACCCAGGCCCTCGTGCGGGTGGCAGCCGAAGCGGGGGCGTCGGCCCGGCGAATCGACGCCGCGGCGGACATCGCCGAGGAGTGGCTGCGGGGCGCCGAGGTGGTGGGGGTAACCGCCGGAGCTTCGGCCCCCGACCATCTGGTGCAGGAGGTGATCGATCGCCTCGCCCCCCGGGCCGGGGTCGAGGTGCTGTCGGTCACCTCCGAGGACGAGTACTTTCCGTTGCCGCCCCAGCTTCGTGCCTTCGTCTCGGTCCTCCAGCATCTGGTGGAGGCCTCGGTCACCGCCCGGGCGCTCGGACGTCCCGGCCGCCTGGAAGGAGATCGTGAATGGAGCGCCACCGAGGCCCTCGCCTCCCTCCGTTCGTGAACCATCCGGGACGCCCATGACGGCCCAGCTCCCGGTCGTGGCGGTCGTCGGGCGACCCAACGTGGGCAAGTCCACCCTCGTCAACCGCATCGTCGGTTCCCGGGAGGCCGTGGTCGACGAGATGCCGGGGGTCACCCGGGACCGGCGGGAGTTCGTCGCCGAATGGGCGGGGCGGCGTTTCGTGGTGGTGGACACCGGAGGATGGGAGTCCACCCGGGACGAGCCGCTGGCGCAGGCGGTCCGCCACCAGGCGGAGGCGGCGGTCGGTGTCGCCGACGTGGTGTTGTTCGTCGTCGACGTCGCCACCTCGATCACCGAGGAGGACGCCGCGGTCGCCTCCATGCTCCGCCGATCCGAGGTTCCGGTCGTCCTCGTCGCCAACAAGGCGGACTCGCCGGCACGTGAAGTCGTCGACACGGAGCTGTGGCGGCTCGGCCTGGGCGAACCGACGCCGATCTCGGCGCTGCACGGGAGAGGGGTCGGTGACCTCCTCGATCGGGTCGTCGAGGCCTGCGGTGAGGCGCCGCCGGTCGACGAAGGCGACGACATCCCCGACCTGGCGATCGTCGGTCGGCCGAACGTGGGGAAATCGACCCTGCTGAACCGTCTGGCCGGCGAAGAGCGGGTGATCGTCTCCGAACGCCCCGGGACGACCCGCGACCCCATCGACGTCGTCGTCGAGCTCGACGGCCGGACGGTGCGGCTCATCGACACCGCCGGCATCCGCCGTGCCCCCCGGATCCCGGAGGAAGCCGACTACTACTCGGTGCTTCGGGCCCGGCGGGCCTTGGAACGGGCCGACGTGGCGCTGCTGCTCATCGACGCCCCGGAGGGCGTCACCCAGCAGGATCAGCGGATCGCCGACCTCGTCGGCGAGGCGGGTGTCGGTCTGGTGATCCTGCTCAACAAATGGGATCGGGTGGACGACGAAGCCCGGGAGCGGGTGGAGGGCGACATCGCCCGGCGCCTCGGATTCGTGGGATGGGCGCCGGTGCTGCGGATCTCCGCCAAGACGGGGGCACGCCTGCACCGGCTGGCCCCGGCGGTGGACATGGTGTTGGAGAACCGCCGGCGTCGGATCCCCACGGGGCGGCTCAACCGTCTGATCCGGGATTGGGTGGGGGCCCATCCGCCGCCGACCCGGCGGGGTCGCCGCCCCAAGATCCTCTACGCCGTTCAGGCGGGGATCGAACCACCCACCTTCGTCGTGTTCGTGTCCGGCGGGGAGCTGGGACCCGACTATCTTCGGTTCCTGGAGCGCCGGCTGCGGGAGGAAGCCGACTTCACGGGGACTCCCATCCACGTCGTCGCCCGCCGCCGGTCGAGGGAACGACCATGACCGAACGATCACCGTTCCTGCCCGACGAGGACGAACCGTCGGACCTGAAGGTGCCGTGGAGTTTCCGGCTGGTGGTGGTGTTGACGGTGATCTACCTGCTGTACCGACTGGCCCAAGGCGTGATGTGGGTGCTCGGACGGATCGGATGAGCCGAGTCCGAGACGGTCTCGGCGGCTCGGTCGGGCTGGCCGGATTCGAACCGGCGACCTCTTGACCCCCAGTCAAGCGCGCTACCAAGCTGCGCCACAGCCCGTGGGCGTCCCATCCTAACCCGGCGTGGGAACGGCCCGAGTTCGCGAAGTTCACGCGTACTCCGGTTGCAGCGCCGTCGGCCCGGTTCCTATGCTGGCCGTCGGTCGCCACCCTTCCAGGGTCGGTGGGCCGAAAGGTAAGGGAGGAAACGGAGGACCATACGGTGAGAATCAAACTCGCCCGCTGGCGCTGGATCGCCGTCCTCGGCGTCTTCACCCTGGTAGCCGCCGCCTGTGCCCAGCCGGGCACGGAGGAGACCACGACCACCCAAGCGGAGGTCGCGGAGACCACGACGACTACCAAGGCGCCGGAGACGACGGAGCCAGAGCCGACGGGCTACACGCTGACGGTCGCGATCTTCAGCGACCCGACCACGGACAACCCGTGGGCGGCCATCGATACCGAGAGCGACGTGTGGACCGGTTACGTGAACCCGGGTCAGGGGTCTCTGTACGGGTTCCAGTTCCCGACGTACACCCTCGCTCCGGCGCTCGCCGCCGACCCTGAGCCCCCCACGGTGCAGCCGGACGGCGATCTGTGGTCGGTGACCGTCAACCTGCGTGACGACGTCACGTGGTCCGACGGAACACCGATGACCGCCGAAGACGTGGTGTTCACCTTCGAGACCGTGAAGAAGTTCGACGGCCTCGGCGGGAACTTCCCGAGCGCATGGCCGCTCGCCCGTGAAGACGATCCCTCCACGGAGGAGGACGAGTCGAACAACGGTGTCGTGTCGGTCGAGGCGCTCAGCCCGACGCAGGTGAAGATCACCTTCAACTTCGATCCCGGTCTGGCGATCTGGCCCTTCTCGGTGGCCATCGCCCCGATCTACCAGAAGGCCTTCTGGGGCCCGAAGGCGGAGGCCGCCGCCGACTCGGCCGCCTTCTACAGCGAGTCGGGTCTGGGAGCGCCGAACGCCACCGCCTACAACAGCTCCGAGCGTGAGCCCGGTGCGTTCTGGCGGAACGTGGCCATCGACAACTACTGGGACCAGGGCACCAGGTACACCGTCTACGAGAACGGCGCCTTCACCGTCGAACGCGGCGGCACCACCGAGACCTACGGTGGCGAGCCGAGCGGCGACGTGGTCGCCGACTACGTGGAAGGCCCCTACGCCTCCGAGATCGTGTACTCGCTCTACAGCGACCAGAACAGCGCCGTGCTGGCGTTGACCGACGGTGAGGTGGACTTCCTCCTCAACCCCCTCGGTCTCCAGCGGGGCCTGCAGCAGCTCGTGCTCTCCGAGCCCGAGCTGAACGTGATCGTGAACGAGCAGAACGGGTTCCGGTACCTGGCGTTCAACACCCGCAAGTTCCCCATGAGCGACAAGGCCTTCCGTCAGGCCCTGGCCTGCCGGATCGACAAGGAGTTCATGGCGAACACGGTGCTGGGTGGTGCGGCCATCGCCGCCAACAGCCTGGTGCCCCCGGGTAACTCCTTCTGGGCCAACCCGGACCTCGAAGAGACCTGCGCCGGCCTGTCGGAGCAGGAACGTCTGGAGAAGGCGGTCCAGATCCTGAGGGACGCCGGCTGGACCTGGACGCAGGAGCCGGTGTGGGACGAAGCCAACCGGGACGTCATCCCCAAGGGTGAGGGCCTCCGCGGCCCCAACGGTGAGGAGGTCCCCGACCTGACGCTCCTCGCCCCCGGACCCGGCTACGACCCGCTGCGGGCCACCTACTCCCTCTTCATCGAGGGCTGGGCCGAAGACCTCGGCATCCCGGTCAAGGCGGAGCCGACCGGCTTCTCCGTGATCGTCGACAAGGTGTTCGAACCGTCGGCGGTGATGGACTGGGACATGTACATCCTGGGTTGGGGTCTGGGCGTCTTCCCGGACCACGTCTTCGACTTCTTCAAGTCGTCCCAGGATTCGGCCGTCGGTGGGTTCAACACGCCCGGGTACTCGAACCCGGACTTCGACGCCCTGGCCGACCAGTTCGACCGGGCGAAGACCCTCGAGGAGGCCCGTGACCTCGTGAAGCAGGCCGACGCCATGATCGCCGAGGACCTGCCCTACGTGGTGCTGTTCACCACGCCGATCATCGAGGCCTACCGGAACACCATCGAGTTCCCGGCCACGACGACCCTGGACGGCATCCAGAACTGGTTCGGAGGTGTCGGACTCGCCACCTCGACCAAGCAGGCTGCCTGAACGGAAGCATCGGACGAGACACACGAGGGCCCCGCTTCGGCGGGGCCCTCGGTGTATGCGCCGTCGGTATGCACCGGGGCGTCGGGACGGTTATGATGCCGCCCGGCCGGACGGGCACCGACCACGACCGAGAACCGCCGGCACACGAGAGGAGGACCACCACATGACCCGGTACGTCGTGCGCCGTCTGGCCCAGATGGTGCTGCTGTTCGTGGTCTTCCTCACCGTCACCTGGTTCCTGCTCTACGCCCTTCCCGGAGACATCGTCAAACAGAAGTTCGCCACCAACCCCAACATCCCCCCCGAGGCCCGCCAGGTGGCGATCGAACGCCTCGGACTCGACAAACCGGTGCTGATCCAGTTCCGGGACTACATGATCAACTTCTTCCAGCTCGACTTCGGTCTCAGCTTCAACCAGTACCCCCGGAAGGTCTCCGACATCATCGCCGAACGTCTCCCCCGGACGATCGTGCTGTTCCTCACGGCCCTGGTGAGCTACTACTACGCCGGGTTCCTGGCCGGCAAGTACCTGGCCTGGCGGCGGGGCAAACGAGGGGAGATGGTGGTGACGATCGGCGGCGTCGGCCTCTACACCGTCTTCTACCCGTGGTTCGCCCTCATGGCGATCTGGCTGTTCGCCGCCGAACTCGGGTGGCTCCCCATCTCGAAGTTCCTCAACCCCGACGAATGGCGTAACGCACCGTTCACCGCCAACCAGGTGTTCATCCGGCTGTTCATGACGGTCCTCGCCGTCTCGGTGTTCATGGCGGCCGTCGTCCTGTTGGCCAACCGGATCCGCGACCACCGCCCTCGCACCTTCGCCAAGCTCGGAGGTGTGGCCCTCGGGGTCGTGCTCTTCATCTGGTACTGGTGGGGCACCGCCGGCGGCGCGCTCATGCGTCCCTACGCCGGGGACATCGCCGAGCATCTGATCCTCCCGGTGGCGGTCCTCACCGCCGTCAACTTCGCCGGGATCATGCTCCTCACCCGTAGCTCGATGTTGGAGACGATGCGGGAGGACTTCATCCTCACCGCCCGGGCCAAGGGGCTGTCGGAGCGGGCGGTGCGGGACCGCCACGCCGCCCGGACCGCCCTGCTGCCGGTCACCACCAGCCTGGTGTTGGCGGTAGCGACCGTGATCGACGGGGGGATCCTCACCGAGACGGTGTTCTCGTGGCCGGGGATGGGCGAGGTGCTGGTGACGTCGGTGAGCAACGAGGACATCCCCCTCGCCCTCGCCTCGTTCAGCTTCATCGGGATCATGGCTCTGGTCGGCCACTTCCTGGTGGACATCCTCTACGGTGTCCTCGACCCGCGGATCCGCGTCGGTGGATGAGGAGACGATCGGAGTGACCGAACAGATCGACGTACAGCCGGGGTCGGGAGCCTCGCCCGATCTCCCGCCCCCGGTCCTCACCCCCGACGCGGTCCCACCGTCGATGTGGCGGATCCGCTGGGCCCTGTTCCGTCGTTCCTTCGCCCACAACTGGAAGCTCTTCCGGGCCAACCGGGTCGGTCTGGTGGGGTTGGGGATCATCGTGTTCTTCGCCCTGTTGGCGATCGCCCCCACGGTGTTGTTCGCCACCGGCATCTGGAACAGTGCCGTCTACGACCCGGTGGTCGGTCTCGAGCCGAACCCCCCCGTCAAGGTGATGACGGTCGTCAACGAGATCACCGATCCCGAGACCGAGATCGACTTCCGATACGTGCTGTTGGACAACCGGATCCCCAACACCGTCAAAGTGGGTGACAAGGTCGAGATCCCCCAGCAGCCCGCGCCGCCCGACCGTCGCCACTGGCTCGGCACCGACCCCCTCGGCCGGGACGTGCTCTCCCAGCTCATGCACGGGGCCCGTGCCGCCTTCTTCCTCGGGATCCTGGCGGCGTTGGTGACGGTGGTCATCGCCACCACCGTCGGGTCGATCTCCGCCTACTTCGGCGGGGCGCTCGACTCGTTCTTCATGCGGCTGGCCGACCTGCTGATCATGATCCCGTTCCTGGCGATCCTCATCGTCATCGGGGCGATCTTCGAGTTCAAACTCTGGCACCTCGCCGTCGTCATCGGCCTCCTGTCGGGCTTCGGGGGTGTGGCGATCGTGTTGAAGTCGCAGGCGTTGGCAGTGAAGGTGAAGCCCTTCGTCGACGCCGCCCGGGTGGCGGGAGGCTCGAACGCCCACATCATCTTCACCCACATCATCCCCAACGTCATGCCCCTCAGCTTCCTCTACATGATGTTCACCGTCACCTCGGCGATCCAGGGCGAGGCGGCGCTGTCGTTCCTCGGTCTGCTCAACGTGCGGATCTCGTGGGGACTCATGATCCAGCTCGCCAACAACCAGGGATACCTGCTCCAAGGCCTCCAATACTGGTGGCTGCTGTTCCCGGCAGGTCTGGCGGTGACCCTGATCTCGGCCGCGTTCTTCCTCGTCGGACGGGCCATGGACGAGGTCGTGAACCCGAGACTGAGGAAACGGTGAAGTCCCGATGGCCGGAGGATCGAGAGACGATGGAGCGCGTCCGATGAGCAGCCCGCCGCTGTTGGAGGTGGACCGCCTGGTCATGCACTACGTGACCGAGAAAGGCGAGGTCTCGGCGGTGGAGGACGTCTCCTTCAGCTTGAAGAAAGGCGAGGCGTTGGGGCTGGTCGGTGAATCCGGTTGCGGCAAGACGTCGATCGCCATGTCGCTGCTCCGGCTCCAGGCCGACAACGCCGTCTTCAAATCGGGGGAGATCAGGCTGAACGGGGAGAACCTCCTCGCCCTCCCCGAAGACGAGATGCGCCGTCACCGCTGGAAGGACATCGCCATGGTGTTCCAAGGAGCGATGAATGCCTGGAACCCCGTCTATCGGGTCGGGGACCAGATCCGAGAAGCCCTCGACCTGCATTTCCGGCCCCGTCTCTCCGACGCCGAAGTCACCGAACGCATCTCGCGGCTCTTCGAGATGGTCGGGCTCAACCCGGCGATGGCGAACCGCTACCCCCACGAGTTCTCCGGCGGGATGCGTCAGCGGGCCATCATCGCCATGGCGCTGTCCTGTGACCCGTCGATCATCATCGCCGATGAGCCGACGACGGCCCTCGACGTCATCGTCCAGGACCAGATCCTCCAGGAGTTGAAGAAGATCCAGGAAGAACTGGGGATGGCGATCATCTACATCTCCCACGACATCGCCGTCATCGCCGAGGTCACCGACACGATCGGGATCATGTACGCCGGCAAGCTCGTCGAGCTCGGTCCCACCGTCGAGGTGTTCGCCCGTCCCAAACACCCCTACGCCTACCTGCTCCTGTCCTCCACCCCTTCGGTCACCGGCCCCCGGCGGAAACTGGCGCCCTTGGAGGGCGAGCCCCCCAACCTGCTCAACCCTCCGACCGGATGCCGATTCCATCCCCGCTGCCCCTACGCCACCGAGCGCTGCTCCATCGACGAGCCACCCATGGAAGTGGTCGGCGACGGGCATCAGGTGGCGTGTTGGAACTGGCAGGAGGTGCCGGTGACGATCAGCCAGGAGGCACGTCCGTGAGCGAACCCCTCGTCAAGGTCGACCAGCTCACGAAGCTGTTCCCCGTATCCCGGGGCATGTTCCGCCGACCCGTCGATTTCATCCATGCCGTCGACGGCGTCAGCTTCGAGATCGCCCCCGGGGAGAGCCTCGGGCTGGTCGGCGAGTCGGGCTGTGGGAAGACCACCACCGGTCGGCTCCTCGTCAAGCTGATGGAGCCCACGAGCGGCCAGATCCTCATGCAGGACGAAGGCTCCCTCATCGACGTGGCTCACATCGGCTCCGACGACCTTCGCCGGTTCCGCCGTCGGGTCCAGATGATCTTCCAGGATCCCTACGAGTCGATGAACCCCCGCCGGACCGTCTTCGAGACGGTCTCCGAGCCGCTGGCCGTGCAGAACATCGGCTCCCTGCGGGAACGAGAAGACCGGGTGGCCCAAATGCTGCAGCTCGTCGGCCTCACCCCGCCCAACACCTTCCTCTTCCGCTACCCCCACGAGCTCTCCGGAGGGCAACGCCAACGGGTGGCGATCGCCCGGGCGCTCGTCCTGGACCCTTCGTTCGTCGTCGCCGACGAGCCCACGTCGATGCTGGACGTGAGCATCCGCATCTCGATCATGGAGCTGATGCTGGAGCTGGCGGACGCTTTCGACGTCTCCTACCTCTACATCACCCACGACCTGGCGGTCGCCCGCTACATGTGCGACCGGATCGCGGTGATGTACCTGGGCAAGATCGTCGAGCTGGGGGACACCGAAGAGGTGCTGTCGAACCCGCTCCACCCCTACACCCGGGCACTGCTGTCGGCGGTGCCGGTCCCCGATCCCACCTACCGGAAACCGGAGGTGGAGATCAAAGGGGGGATCACCAAGGCGATCAACCCGCCCAGCGAATGCCGGTTCATCGAACGGTGTCCGTGGGCGACCGACATCTGTCACGCCAGCGAACATCCACCCCTGGAAGACAAAGGGGCGGGCCATTTCGTCGCCTGCCACCTCGTCGACAAGGGGGCGGGCTGACGGCCGCGCACGGGGAACCCGGTGGTCCTTCCCGGGACGTACTCACCGTCCCCAACGCCGTCTCGTTCGTGCGGCTCCTCGCCATCCCCTGGTTCTGGTGGCTGCTGGTCGGCGAAGGGCGGGTGGTCGCCGCCGCCTGGCTGGCGGTGGCGGTGGGCGCGACCGACTGGGTGGACGGCTACCTGGCCCGTCGCCTCGACCAGGTCTCGGCCGTCGGGAAGGTCCTCGACCCGGTGGCGGACCGGCTCATGATCGGCTCGGTCGTGGTCGGCGGCCTCGTCGCCGGCGTGGTGCCGGCGGTGATCGGCGTGGCGCTGGTGGCACGAGAGTTGGCGGTGGGGATCGGCGCGCTGGTCCTGGGGGCGCGCGGCGGCGGAGCCCTCGAGGTGCGGAGCCTCGGGAAGGCGGCGACCTTCCTCGTCTACGGGGCCGTCCCCGCTTTCTACTTCGACGCGGCCGGCTACCTGCCCTGGCTGTTCGGGCCCCTCGGATGGTTCGGCGGGGTGGTGGGCATCGTCTTGTACTACTGGGTCGCGGTGGAATACCTGGAGGACATGCGGCGCGTCCTCCGGGAGGCCACGAACTAAGGTGCCGGAGGAAGGAGAAGGCAGGCTGATGCAGGTCCCGGAGGATCTCAGGTACACCGAAGAACACGAATGGGTTCGGGCCGTCGACGACGGGCGACTGCGTATCGGGATCACCGACTACGCCCAGGACGCCCTCGGTGACATCGTCTACGTCGACTTGCCCCAGACCGGCGCCCGGGTCGAGAAGGGCGCGGTGATCGCAGAGGTCGAATCCACCAAGTCGGTGGGCGAGGTCTACGCGCCGGTCGGCGGCACCGTCACCGCGGTGAACGCTGAGCTGGAAGCCCGCCCCGAACTGGTGAACACGTCGCCCTACGGCGACGGCTGGATGGTGGAGCTCGAACCGGAGCCGGGATTCGAGTTGGGGAGCCTGCTCGACGCCGCCGGATACCGGCGCCTCACCGAGAGCTGAGCTCGGCGTCCCGGGCCGCCTCGCATCCGGGTAGCATCTCGGCGATGCGCTGCCCGAAGTGCGACACCGAGCTCGCGGCGAGCCAGAGCACATGCCCCTCGTGCGGGCTGGTGATCGAGACCGACCCGACGGTCGCCTACGTGCCGGTCCACGACCGCACCCACCCCGTGCTGTCCCCGGAGGAGGCGAGGTCCGTCGCCGGGATCGAAGGCTACGCCCTGGTCGTGGAGAAGGGACCCCGCGCCGGGATGACGTTCCTTCTGCATCCGGGCAGCACGTCGGTGGGGCGGCACCCCGACAGCGACATCTTCCTCGACGACGTCACCGTGTCCCGGCATCACTGCCGGTTCACATGGGAGGGCGACGAACTGGTGGTCGAGGATTCGGGATCCACCAACGGGACCTACGTCAACGGGTCTCGGATCGATCGAACGACCCTGCAGCCGGGAGACGAGGTGCTCATCGGGCGTTTCCATCTCATCGTGGCTCGGGGTCATGGCTGAGGGAACACCGCTCACGATCGGCGAAGTGATCAACCTGTTGCGGGACGAGTTCCCCGACGTGACGGTGTCCAAGGTCTGGTTCCTCGAATCGCAGGGACTGCTCACCCCGGGGCGAAGCGAATCCGGCTATCGCCTGTTCGACGACACCGAGATCGAACGTCTCCGCTTCATTCTCCGCCAGCAGCGAGACCACTTCCTCCCGTTGAAGGTGATCAAATCGAAGCTGACCCTCTGGGAGCGGGGGGAGGACGACGGGGAGGGGGCCGTGTCCGGCGGGATCGGGACCGAGTCCGCAGGTCAGCCCGCCGACCGGGAGGAGCTGCTTCGCCGAAGCGGGCTGTCCCCGTCCCTGTTGGGGGAGCTGATCGACGCCGGAATCGTAACGGCGGTGGACGACGACGGGGAGCATTTCCCCCCCGAAGCCGTCACCGTCGCCCGGGAGGCCCGCCGCCTGTTCGAACTGGGTCTGGAGCCGAGACACCTGAAGGTGGTGCTCCATGCCGCCCAACGTGAGGCCGACCTGGTGACCCAGCTGGTGGCACCGCTCCTCGCCCTCCGCCAACCCGAAGCGCGGGAACAGGCCCGGGCGGTCTTGGCGACGTCGGTGGACGCCATCACCGCACTCCACCGGGCGCTCCTGGGTGGTCAGGCTCGGGAACTGCTGGAGAGCTGATGCGCCGACGGTTCGGGATCTGGCTCGTCGCGTTCGCGCTCGTTTCGGTGCCGCTGCCTGCCGCGGCGACCCCGGCGGTGGGGCTCCCCCCGCCCGTCGAGGCCTTCCCGGTCCCGCCGCCGCCCCGGCTCACCGCCCAGTCGTGGATCCTCTACGACGACACCTACGGGGTGACCCTGGCCGAATACCGGGCGGACGCCGAGCGTCCGATGGCGTCGACGACGAAGATCATGACGGCCCTCGTCGCCCTCGATCGGGCCGACCCCGAAGATCTCGTGCCGGTGAGCGCCGAGGCGGCGGCGGTCGGCGAGTCCGAGATCGGACTGGTCCCCGGCGAGGAGTTCCTCCTGCGGACCCTGCTGGTGGCGATGTTGGTGCGTTCGGCCAACGACGCGGCGTTGGCCATCGCCGAATACGCAGGCGGGAGCGTCGACGGTTTCGTGGCGTTGATGAACGCCAAGGCGGCCGAGCTGGGGTTGGCACACACCAGGTTTGCCAACCCGCACGGTCTCGACGCACCCGGGCATTATTCGTCGGCCCGTGACCTGTTGACGATGGCCCGGGTGGCGATGGACGACCCGGAGTTCGCCCGGGCCGTTCGCACCCGGAAGGTGACGCTGCGCCCGGCTCCGGACGGCACCGAACGGGTGGCGGACGCCACCAACCTGCTGCTGAGCGAGTATCCGGGGGCGATCGGCGTGAAGACCGGGTACACCGGTCGGGCGGGGCTCGTCCTGGTAGCGGCTGCGGAACGGGACGGCCGGAGGCTGTACGCGGTGGTGATGGGTTCCGACGGTTCGGGAGCCCACTTCGCCGACGCCTCCGCCCTCCTCGACTACGGGTTCGGGATGTTCGACGTCGTACCGGCGGTGATGACGGGACGACTGAGCCCCCCGGCGAAGGACCCCGACGTGGTGACGGCGGCGGAGTTGGAAGCGCTCGTCCACGTCGGTGCGGTGCCGACCGAACCGCCCGCGGCTTCGCCGGAAGTCGTCGGCGACGCTGCGCCGCCCACACCGGCGGAGACGGTTCGGCGGGGACGACCCCCTTCCCGTCTCGGCGAGGTCCTGGCGTGGTTCCCTCGGCTGTGGGGATGGACGGGCGGAGATGGCTGACGGGCTCTTCGCCGAGGTGATCCCGGCTCGGGAGATCGCCACCAGGGTCACCGAGTTGGGTGAGGCCTTGACGGTCGACTACGCCGGTCGGGAACCGGTGTTCGTCGCCGTGTTGACCGGGGCGCTGTGGTTCGTCGCCGACCTGATCCGCGCCGTGGATCTCCCGGCGGAGGTGGATTTCCTGGGTCTGAACCGGTTCGGGGAGGGGGGGAGGATCCGTATCGCCGTCGACACGGCGACTCCGCTGACGGGACGTGACGTGGTGATCGTCGAAGACATCGTCGACACCGGCCTCAGCCTCGGGGTGCTGCGGACCCTGCTCTCGGAGCGGCAGCCGGCGTCGCTGCGGACCGTGACCCTGATCGACAAGGTGAGTCGGCGCCTCCGCGACGTCCCCCTCGAATACCGCGGTTTCGAGGTGGGCGACGAGTTCCTCGTCGGTTACGGCCTCGACTACGAAGGCCGCTACCGCAACCTCCCCGGGATCTGGGCGGTCTTCGACCTGGCGACCTTCGCCAAAGACCCCGACCTGTTGGCCCGCGAGGTGTTCGGCGCTCGGTGATAACCTGTGGTCATGACCGATGCGGTTCCGATGACCGTGACGGGGGTTCGGGTCGAGCTCCCCTCCAACCAGCCGATCGTCCTCCTGCGGGAGCAGGCAGGGGCCCGCTACCTGCCGATCTGGATCGGCGCGGTCGAGGCGACCGCGATCGCTTCGGCGATGGAGGGCGTACAGCCGCCGCGCCCCCTCACCCACGACCTGCTCCGAGACGTGATCGAGAGCCTCGGGGCGACGGTCGTACGGGTGGTGGTCACCGAGCTTCGGGATTCGATCTTCTTCGCCGACCTGGTCCTCGAAGGCCCGGCCGGTGAGGTGACCGTGTCGTCACGCCCCTCCGACGCAATCGCCTTGGCCGTCCGGACCGGAGCCCCGGTGTTTGCGTCCGGGTCGGTCCTCGAGGACGCCGGGATCGTGATCGAAGAGGAGTCCGAGGAGGAAGAGATCGAACGTTTCCGGGAGTTCCTGGAGCAGGTCACCATCGAAGATTTCCTCGATTCGGGCGGGTCTGAGACGTCGTGACGCCGGTCGGGCGGGTGCGCGCCGGCGTCGCGCTGCTGGCCCTGTTGATCGCCACATCGACCGTCGCCTACGTCGTTCTGGAAGGCGTCTCGCCCTTCGACGCCTTCTACATGGTGATGATCACCATCAGCACGGTCGGTTTTCGTGAGGTCGTCCCCCTCTCCCCGGCCGGCCGGATGGTCACCGTCGGCATCATGGTGCTGGGGGTGGGCCTCGCCTTCTACACTGCGGGTGCCGGCATCGAGTACCTCCTCGAAGCCGGTACCCAACGCTGGAGACGCCGCGTCTTGCGCCAGATCGCCTCGCTGTCCGACCACGTCATCCTCTGTGGGTACGGTCGCGTCGGTCGCGGTACCTTCGAGCTGCTGCGGCGTCGAGGGGTCGACGTGGTGGTGGTCGAGGTCGACCCCGACGGCGCGGCGCGGGCCCAGGAGGACGGCGCCCTGGTGGTGGTGGGCGACGCCACCCACGACCAGGCGCTGCTCGACGCCGGCATCGAACGGGCGGCGACGGTGATCGCCTGTGTCACCAGCGACTCCGACAACCTCGTGATCGTGCTGTCGGCGAAGGCGCTCCGCCCCGACATCAGGGTGATCTCCCGTGCCAGCGAACTCGAATGGGAGGCGAAGCTCCGCCGGGCCGGAGCCGACCAGGTGGTGGCACCGCCGGTGGTGGGGAGTGAACGGCTCGCCGCGCTGGCGTCCCGTCCCTCCCTCACCGGGATCGTCGACGTGAGCCTCGCCCAGGGGACCGTCGAGTTCTTCATCCAGGAGGTCAGGGTCGCAGGCGCCAGCCCGGTGGCCGGCAAGACCGTGCGGGAGTCGGGGATCCGGGAGCAGACGGGGGCGTCGATCCTCGCCATGGAGGCGCCTGGAGGGATGGATCTGGAGCCCCCCACCCCTGATTCGGTCCTCGTCCCCGACCGGATGGTGGTGTTGGGTGGAACCCGGTCGCAGGTGGACGCTGCCTGCGACCTCATCGGCGGCTGACCCGAGTTTTCCACAGGAGGTTGTTGACATTGCCGACCCGGAGGGGGTAGCTTCACGGGTGCGGGATAATTACGACCCTGTAATCGGTCGGGAGGACCAATGACCACCGAACTCGGATATCGCGCCCCTCAGGTGTGCCGGCTGGTGGGGATCACCTACCGCCAGCTGGACTACTGGGCGAGGACCGGCCTGCTCCGGCCCTCCCTGGCGGAGGCCCGCGGCTCGGGAACCCAGCGGCGGTACTCGTTCGAGGACGTGGTGCAGCTCAAGGTCATCAAACGGCTGCTCGATGCCGGGATGTCGCTGAAGAAGATCCGTTCGGCCATCCAGATCCTCCGGGAGCAGCTCGAATCCGACCGGCCCCTCGCCGACGTGACGCTGCTGTCCGACGGGCAGACCATCTACGCCGCCCACAGTCCCGACGAAGTCGTGGACGTGTTCCGGCGAGGCCAAGGAGTGTTCGGGATCGCCGTCGGACCGGTCCAGGAGGAGTTGGAGGGGGACATCCTCGAGCTCTTCCCCGAGGAACCGACCCGAGACGTCGACGTGGTTGCGGAGGCGAACTGACGCACCCCACTCGTGACCTGACGGCGGCGGAGGTCGCCTTCGCCCACAACAGCGAACGGCAGTTCGCCCTGCTGCTCGACTTCTACGGGATCCCCTGGGAGTACGAGCCCCGGGCTTTCCCCGTCGCCTTCGACCGACAGGGCCGTCCCTCGCAGTTCTTCACCCCCGACTTCTATCTCCCCGAAGAGGACCTGTACATCGAGATCACCACCATGTCCCAGAAACTGGTGACGAAGAAGAACGCCAAGGTTCGGCGCCTGCGGGAGCTGTACCCCGAGGTCACCTGCAAGGTCCTCTACCAGCGGGACTACCTCCATCTGGTCGTCAAATACGGTTTGGAGCATCCCGACCATCTCCCGGCCGACCGGACACCCACCCGTATCCCGGGCCCGCCCCGGGTCACCCGTCTCGGGGAGCGGGGGACCGCGTGACCCGGCGGTCGCCCCTCTGTGACCTCCACGCCGAGCTCGGAGCCAGGTTCGTGGAGTTCGGAGGTTGGGAGATGCCCGTCCAGTACACGTCGGTGATCGCCGAGCACCGGGCGGTACGCACCGGATCGGGATGGTTCGACGTGAGCCATCTGGGTAGGTTCTCCCTCCGGGGAGCGGGCGCCACCGAGACCCTCCGTCGTCTCTTCTGCAACGACATCGACCGGATCGGTCCGGGTCGCTCCCAATACACGATGATGCTCAACGAGTCCGGTGGGGTCGTCGACGACCTGATCGTGTGGCGGTGGGGGATCGACGACTACTGGGTGCTGCCGAACGCGGCCAACCACGAACGGGTCATGGCCCGGGTCGCCGCTGCGGCCCCGGAGGCCGAGGTGGTGGACCTTCGTCCCACCACCGTCGCCATCGCGGTGCAGGGACCCGACGCCCCCCGGCACCTGGCCGCCCTCCTCGACGAGGCTCCCCGGCGTTTCCGCACCGTGATCACCGGGTTCCGGGGGGTCGAGGTGAGGGCGGCGGGCACCGGCTACACGGGGGAGCCGGGCGGCGAAGTGATCCTCCCGGTGGACGTCGCCGAGGACTTCGCCCGGGCCCTGTGCGAACGTGGCGTCGTCCCGGCCGGGCTCGGAGCCCGGGACACGCTCCGGCTCGAGGCCGGTCTGGCGTTGTGGGGTCAGGAGCTCGACGAAGACACCACTCCCCTCGAAGCCCATCTCGAGTTCGCCGTCTCCTTCGACCACGAGTTCGTGGGGCGTGAAGCCCTGGAGGGCGAGCGCCGTCGGGGCCTCCGCAAAGAGCTGGTCGGGTTCGCCACCGAAGGACGCAAGATCCCACGGCGCGGGTACCGGTTGCGGGCGGGGGAGAGCCGGGGGGAGGTGACGTCGGGGAATTTCAGTCCGATGCTGGAACGGGGCATCGGGCTCGGCTACCTCGCGCCGCCGCCCGGCGACGGTGACCTCGAAGTCGAGATCCGCGGCGAATGGGTCCAGGTGGAGCGGATCGACCCGCCCTTCTACCGGCGGTCCGGCCCCTCCTAAGATGCCGACATGACCGAGAGTGTGGGGACGGTCCGCAGACTCGCCGACGGGACCGACGAGCTGGTGCGGCGCTGGCCGCCCGTGGGCGAACCGTGGGCATCGGTGGTCCTCGTTCACGGACTGGGAGAGCATTCGGGACGCTACGAGAGGACCGGGGCCTTGCTCGCCGACGCCGGTTTGGCGGTGGAGGCCTTCGACCTCGTCGGGTTCGGCGGGTCCGGCGGCCGACGGGCCGACGTCGAATCCTGGGACACGTACCTCGACCAGGTGGCCGACCACGTCGAAGCAGCCGAGAGGCCCGTGGTGCTCCTCGGTCATTCGATGGGTGGTCTCATCGCCTTGGAGTACGCCCTCACCGGGCGGCCCCGACCCGACCTGTTGGTGCTGAGCGCCCCCGGCTTGGGTGGCGGGAAGGCGTGGCAGCGTCGTCTCGCTCCGATCCTGGCGAAGGTGGCTCCGACCGCCACGATCCCGACGAAGATCGAAGGGTCGCAGCTCTCCCGGGACCCGGAAGTCGGGGCGGCCTACTTCGCCGATCCGCTCGTCCTCACGGTCGCCACGGCCCGGCTCGGTGCCGAGCTGTTCGCCGCCGTCGATCGGACCCTCGCCGCCATCGACCGGCTCGACCTGCCCACCTTGGTGATCCACGGCGGTGCGGACACCCTGGTACCCCCCCAGACCAGCCTCCCGCTGGCGGGTCTGCCGACGGTCGAGCGGCGCCTGTATCCGAAGCTCCGCCACGAGGCGTTCAACGAGCCGGAGGGACCGGAGGTGGTGGCCGACGTGGTGGCGTGGATCAGGAGCCGGCTGGGGCGCTGACGCCTCCCCGGGCTCCCGCGCTCCGGTAGGCGGGGAGGATCACGTCCTCCCACAGGCGGCGTTTCACGTCGACGGGGCAGAAGGCGGCGTCGAGGGCGGTTCGGGTCACCGCCAGGAGGTCGTCGACGTCGAAACCCTGATGGCGACGCACCAGCTCGAACTCGGCCGACATGGAGGTCCGACTCATCAGGCGGTTGTCGGTGTTCAGGGTGACGGCGAACCCGGCACGGTGCAGCATCCCGACCGGGTGATCCCCGGGCAGCCAGCCTTTGGTGTGCAGGTTCGAGGACACACAGATCTCCAAGGGGAGGCGGCGGTCGCGGATGTCGGCGGCGAGGGGCCCGAGCGAGACGATCTCGCCGTCACGCACCGTGCAGTCGTCGATCACCTCGACGCCGTGGCCGATCCGTTCGGTGCGACAGCGATGCACCGCCGAAGCCAGGCTCGCAAGCCCCCCTGCCTCCCCGGCGTGCAGGGTGAGGTGCAGTCCCGCCTCCTGCACGTGGCGGATGGCGGCGAGATGCCGGTCGGGGGGGAAGCCTGCTTCGGGACCGGCCAGGTCGAACCCCACCACCCCGTGGCCGGCGTGCCGGACCGCGAGGCGGGCGACGTCCAACGAGTCGTCGTCCTGGCGCATGGCGTCGAGGATGAGACCCCAGTCCATCCCGGTCTTCGCCGCTCCGGCGGCCATCCCGGACAGCGCGGCCTCGACCACGGCGTCGGGCGACAGGCCCCGGCGGGTGAGGAGATGGGGAGCGAACCGGATCTCGGCGTACACGACGCCGTCGGCGGCGAGGTCTTCGACCGCCTCCCGAGCCACCCGGGTGATCGCCTCGGCGGTCTGCATCACGGAGACGGTGTGGACGAACGCCTCCAGGTAGCGCTCGAGGGATCCCGACCGGCCCTGATCGAACCAGTCGGCGAGGTCGTCGGGATCGTCGGCGGGAAGGACGTGGCCTACGGCCGCGGCCAACTCGACCACGGTGGCGGGCCGGAGGCCGCCGTCGAGGTGCTCGTGGAGGACGACGGAGGGGAGCTGCATCGTCCCGACGGTAGTCCACCGACCGTCAAGTGGACGCTCGGAGATGCCGATGGAGAGGTCGTGGACGAGGCCCATCCTCGGCGGTTCGTGCGCAGGCTGCGCCCGATCATCTTCGTGGTGCGTCAGCGCATCTACCTGGTCGGGTCGCTGCTGGCGGCGGCTCTCGTCGTCATGCAGCCCGACGCCGCCCCGATGACGATCCTCGGCGTCGCCCTCGTCGGCGTCGCCGTCGGCAAGGTGCCGTGGCATCCCCGCTACCGGCTCCTCGCCATCATCCTCTACGACGTCGCCGCCGGGGTCATCCTTGGGATCGTGTCGCGTTCGGCGGTGCTGGCCGGGTTCGTGGTGTTCGCCGCCACCGGATTGGCCGCCCTGGTGCTGCCGGAGCGTCAGGTACGGCTGGCGACGGCGGCGGCCGGGCTGGCGGCGTCCGTGCTGAGCGGGTACCAGATCTGGTTCGTCGAGTCGCTGCGGCTCGGCCCGGACAGCTTCGCCGTGCAAGTGTTCATCGTGGTGGTCTCGGGGGGGATCGTGGCGATGGTGGCCGGACTGTTCGGCTCGGTCCGGCGCACCCTGGCGAAATCCGAAGAGGAGGTGCGACGCCTCGGCGTACACCAACGGCAGGTGCTCGAGGCGGCTCCGACGCCGGTGCTGGTCCACCGGATGGGCAAGATCGGCTTCGTCAACGCGGCGGGACGTCGCCTCCTCGGTGCGGGAGAGGACACGGACCTCGTCGGGCGGGGACTCCTCGAGTTCGTCCATCCCGAGGACCGCGGTACGGCGATCCGGACGATGGGTTCGGTGATGGCGGGTCGCACCGTGACGGACGAACGCCTCCGGCTGCTGACCGTCGACGGGGACACTCGTCCGGTGGTGGTCTCCTCGGCGCCGGTCACCTTCGACGGCGAACCGGCGATCCAGCTGGTGGTGAGCGCCGAACCTTCCCGGGGTCAGGAGCTGGCGGAGCTGTTCGAACGGCTCCCGGTGGCCCTCTACCGGTCGACCCCGACGGGTGAGGTGATCGAAGCCAACCCGGCCCTCATCGAGCTCCTCGGATACCCCGACCGGGAAACCCTCCTCGGGGACCGTTCCGTCGCCAACGACGCCCACGTCGACCTGGAGCGACGGGAGGAGTGGCGGCGGCGCATCGAAGCCGAAGGCGTGCTGGTCGACTTCGAGCAGGAGATGGTGCGCCACGACGGCACCCGGATCACCGTGAGCGACTCGGCTCGGGTGATCCGAGGCGACGACGGGGAGGTCCTCTACTACGAAGGGGTGTTGGTCGACATCACCGCCTCCAAACAGCTCGCCAGGTCCCGACGACGCCTCGCCCGCATCCTCGAACGGACATCGGATCTGGTGGGGGTCGCCGATCCCCGTGGTCGGGTCATCTACGCCAACCTCGCGGCCCGTCGCTTCTTCGGCGGTCCCGAAGACGGAGAGCTACCTGCTCTCGACGCGCTCAGTGTGCTCGGGTTGCGGTCGGAGGAGGAGCGCCATGCGATGCTGAGTGCTCTCTCCGGGGAGGGACGCTGGTCGGGGGAGCTGGTCCTCACCCGACCCGGGGGCGGCGAGGTGCCGGTCTCGTTGTTCGTCCAAGCCCACTACGACGAAACCGGCAGGGTCGAGTTCTACTCGATGATCGCCCGGGATCTGACGTCGGTGAAGGAGGCGGAGCGACGGCTGGAGGAGTCGGTCCGTGCACGGGATCGATTCGTGGCGACGGTCTCCCACGAGCTCCGCACACCCCTCACCGCGATCGTGGGTCTGGTCGACGAGTTGGTCGAGGGATACCACCGGTTCGGCGACGACGAACGTTTCGAGATGTTGGAGCTCGTCGCCGGCCAAGCCCACGAGATGGCAGCCATCATCGAGGATCTGCTGGTCGCGGCCCGAGCGGAGACCGGAGGTGTCGTGCTCTCGATCACAGACGTGGACCTGGCCGCCGAGGCCGCCGCCGTGATCCGGGCCCTCCCCGAGGCGGATCGCCGCGGCGTCGTGGCGACGGGTTCCGCCCAGGCGAAGGGCGACCCACGGAGGGTCCGCCAGATCATCAGGAACCTGCTCACCAACGCCCTCCGGTACGGCGGGTCCGAGATCACCGTCCGGGTCGGCGGTGGCGAACAGGTGGGATGGGTGGAGGTGGTGGATTCCGGGCCGGGGCTGCCCCCCGAAGATCGGGAGCGGATCTTCGAGCCGTACCAGCGGGCAGGGAACGCCGAGTCGAAGGCGGGGTCGGTCGGTCTGGGGCTCTCGGTGTCCCGCCAACTCGCCCGGCTGATGGGTGGGGACCTCACCTACCGGGTCGATGGGGGGAGCGTCTTCCGTCTGGAGCTGCCGGCGGTGGACGTCGCGGCGATTCCAACCGAGGAGGCAGGTGCGCGAACATGAGGGGATGGACGAGAACCTGACGGGCCGCCTGCTCGTCGCGGCTCCGACCCTCATCGATCCGAACTTCTTTCGGACCGTCGTTCTGCTCCTCGGCCACGACCACGACGGGGCGGTCGGGGTGGTCCTCAACCGTCCATCGAATGAACCGGTCGGCGGTCACCTCCCGGCATGGGCCGACGCGGTGGGGGAGCGGGACGTCGTCTTCGTGGGAGGGCCCGTCCAGCCGGAGGTCGCCGTGGGGTTGGTGAGCCACGGCGGCGTCGAACAGCTCGGGATCGCCGGCGTCGAAGTGGCCGACCTCGGGACGGATCCCCCTCCAGGTGCGCGAGCCCGGGTGTTCTCCGGGTATGCCGGCTGGGCGCCGGGACAGCTCGAAGCGGAGCTGGAAGAACGGGCCTGGATGGTCCTCGAAGCCGAACCGGCAGACGTGTTCGGTTCCCGGCCGGAGGAACTCTGGTCGGCGGTGCTGCGGCGCCAGCCTGCGCCGATGTCGATGCTGGCGACCTTCCCCGTCGACCCGGACCTCAACTGAGCACGGGGACGGGGCCCCTATCCTCGGGCCATGGCACCGCACCTGCGCCCGTCGCTGCGGGGCAACGCCCCCGGGACCGTGGTGGAACGCCGACTGTGGGAGGC
>WFOA01000101.1 GCA_015488325.1 Acidimicrobiia bacterium
CAGGGAGAGAAGGTCGCCTCCGGTTCGGTCACCCCTCGTTCGGTGCCGGCCAGCTTCGCCGTGTAGCCCGAGACGAAGTAGTACATGGCCTGCTCTTTGGTGAGTCGGGCGATCGGGGGCAGCACCCCGAAGGCGTCGGCCGACAGGAACACCAGGTTGCGGGGATGGTCCGCCATCCCCGACGGGAGGGCGTTGGGGAGGTGGGCGAGAGGGTAGGAGCACCGGGTGTTCTCGGTCTTGGAGGCGTCGTCCCATTCCGGGCGGCGGCTCTGGGGGTTGACCACCACGTTCTCGAGGATGGTCTCGAACTGGTTGGCGGCCTGATAGATGAGCGGCTCGTCGTCGCAGCTGAGGTTGATCACCTTGGCGTAGGAGCCGCCTTCGATGTTGAAGATCCCGTGTTCGCCCCATCCGATCTCGTCGTCGCCCACCATCTGGCGGGCTGGGTCGGTGGAGAGGGTCGTCTTGCCGGTTCCCGACAGTCCGAAGATCACCGCCGAAGACCCGTCCGGGCCGACGTTGGCGGAGGCATGCATCGGCAGCACACCTGCCTTGGGAAGCAGGTAGTTCATCACCGAGAACACCGACTTCTTCATCTCCCCGGCGTAGCTGGTCCCGCCGATGAGCAGCACCTTGTGGGCGAAGCTGATGATGATGAAGACTTCGCTGCGGGTGCCGTCGCGTTCGGGCACTGCCTTGAAGTCGGGTGCGTGGACGATGGTGAAGTCGGGGACGAAGGCTTCGATCTCGTCGTCGTGTTCGAAGGTGTGTCGAAGCCGGAACATGTTCCGGCAGAAGAGGGAATGCCACGGGCTCGGGGTGATCGCCCGCACCGACAGGCGGTAGGCGGGGTCGGCCCCGGCGTAGACGTCTTGGACGTACAGGTCCCGGTCGGAGAGGTGCTCGGCGACCCGCCGGTAGAGAGCCTCGTAGACCTCGGGTTCGATCGGGTGGTTGACCTCCCCCCACCAGATGTCCCCTTCGGTGTCGGGTTCTCTCACGACGAACTTGTCTTTCGGGCTCCGGCCGGTGTAGGGGACGGTGTCGACGACCAGGGGACCGCGATGGGCGAGGATGCCGTCGCCCCGCCGCAGCGTGTGTTCGACGAGGATCGGGGTTGGGAGGTCCCAGTGGACGTCATGTCGTGGTTCGATGTCATGGGATGTCAGGTCACGCACGGAGCCGCGTCCTCTCCTCCAAGGCAGTCGTCCGGGGACCGGAGGCTACCGTGTCGGGTCGGGGTGCAGGAATCCACCGTGGCGCCGCGGGGCGGGCCCGGCCCGGTGTCAGGCTCGGCAGGTCCAATGGGTCCATCCGCCGCCTTCGTAGACGAGCCAGGCGGCGACGGCGACGTTGGCCTCGGGGTCGAAGATGTCGGCACCGGCGAAACCGGCGGCGGCTGATCGTTCTTCCCAGTAGCGGGGGAGATGCTGAAACAGCCCGGATGCCTGGGTCTGGGGGTTGACGGAGTAGGGGTTGAACGAGGATTCGCACCAGGCGATCCTGATCGCCTTGTTGACGTCCTCGGGACGGAAGTAGCGGGAGACCAGCTCCCTGATCTCGATCTCGGAGAGGTACCGGCTGCGACGGTAGGGAGAGGTGGTGTCGGAACGCCGCTTCTCGGCCTCGGTGGTGGTGGTGGCTGCGGCTGAGGCCCGGTGCTCGACCGCAGCCTGGATCGCCGCGTCGAGGTCGATCGTGCTGGCAGGGACCGGTTTGCCTTCCGCCAGGTAGGAGAACGTCAATGCGGCCACCGCGCCGGCACCGCGACCGATCTCGGTCGTCGGAGAGTACTCGTCCGAGGGTGCCGTCTCCGGCGAGGGTGTCGCGAAGGCGGCGAACCCTGCCACCGCGAGGAGCGACACCACGACCCAGGTGGCGAGCAGCACCAGCCGATGTGCACGCATCAGAGTCCGCCCTTCCTCCAGATACCTCCCGCCAGCGAGGGAGGGACTCCGCAGGCTTCGGAATCTACCGGCCCCCGGTCACCCCCCGCAAGCCGGATGCTGCCACGAACTGGAATCCACGGGGTTCAGAGATACCGATCGATGGCCTCCGCAACCGCCCGCCACGCCCGCCGTCGAGGGTCCAGCAACGTGAAATGGTCGCCTTCGACGCTCAGCGTCTCCACGCGGTCGCCGGCGGCCTCCGCGTGTTCGGCGAACCGTGCCGAGAACGAAGCGGGCACCACGTCGTCGTCGGCGCTCCATGCGACGAGGAGAGGAGCGGCGACGGGCAGGAGGTGGGCGGGGGAGGCGAGCGCAGGATCCGCGCCGGCGAGAAACGCCGTCACCGCTCCGTCACCGAGGCCGTCGGCGGCGGCCGCCACCAGATCGGTGACCCCGGCCAAAGAGACCACCAGGCTCGGCGGGGCGCCGGAGCGGGCGGCGCGGCGGGAGGCGAGGAGGGCGAGCTGGGCTCCGACCGAATGGCCGACCACGACCACCCGCCGGGGATCGGCACCGAAGCGTGACCGGGCCCAATCCAGGGCGTAGCAGACGTCGTGGAGCGCCCCCGGCCATTCACCTCCCGAGCCGACCCGCCGGTACGACACCGTGAGGGTGGTGAAGCCCCGCCGAGCCAGGTCGGCGGCGATGGGGTCGATCGTGTCCCGATCCCACTGGATCCGCCAGAAGCCACCGGGGACGAAGATGGCCAACGGGGCGCCTTCGGAGCCGACCCGCAGGTCGGCTCGATGCGCCGTCAGCGGCCCGTAGCCGACGAGGCGGCTCGTGGCGACGCCTTCGGAGGCGAGGCGGCGAAGCGCCCACCGGTAGCCGTCGACGCCACGTCCGAAGATCGTCGCCAGGCAGAGCGGCGAGATGACCGAATGCCGGCGCCACGGTTCCCGCTCCGCCACGTTGGAGATGTGGACTTCGACGGTGGGGATCTCGACCGCTTCGATGGCGTCGGCGAGGGAGCGGGAATAGTGGGTGAGGGCACCCGGATTGACGACGATGGCGTCCGCTCCCTCCCGGGCGGCGTGAACCCTCTCCACCAGCTCCCCTTCGTGGTTCGACTGGAACGTCTCGACGTCCAGGCCCAACTCGGTTCCCCACTCCCGCACCAGCCGCTCCAGGTCGGCGAGGGTGACCAACCCGTAGACGTCGGGTCGTCTCGTACCGAGCAGGTCGAGGTTGGGGCCGTTCACGACGAGGACACGGCGCATGCGGGCACGCTAGTGCCACCCCGCGCCCGAGCGACCCATTCCGGTGAAGTAAACCTCCCGGCGCTCCGATACGAGTAGAGGGTGACATGGGCACCCCGAAGCCGACCTGCGGGACCAACCTTCGATGGCGACACCCGACGAGGCAGTGGTCGTTTCACGGCCCGAGACGTTCGAGGCGTTCTATCGACGCGAGTTCAGACGTGTCGTGGCGATCGCCTACGCCCTGTCGGGAAGTCGGGCAGGTGCCGAAGACCTGGCGCAGGAAGCCTTCATCGCCGCCCACCGACGATGGGACGAGATCGGCTCGTACGAGAAACCCGAAGCATGGGTGCGGAGGGTGGTCTCCAACATGGCGGTCTCGGCGTTTCGCCGCCGACGCTCCGAAGCGAAGGCGCTGGCTCGTCTCGCCGGGCGACGCCAAGAAGTGCTGCCGCCCCTCGAGCCGGAACACGACGGTTTCTGGGAACTGGTGCGACAGCTCCCCAAACGCCAGGCACAGGCGGTGGCGTCGCACTACCTAGAGGACCTGCCGGTGATCGATATCGCCGACATCCTCGACTGCAGCCCGAACACGGCCAAGGTCCATCTGTATCGGGGCCGTAGAGCTCTGGCCGCCAAGCTCTCCGAGGAGGCACCGTGAATACTCGGCTCGACGATCGGGCCCGGCGGGCTGCGGCTGCGGTCCATCAGGCGGTGGCCGAAAGCCGACTCCATCTGATGGAGGCGGGAATCCCTGCGCTGCGTCGACCCAGGCAATGGCCTTCCGGAACCGGCCGCGCGGTCCTCGCCGGAGCCGTGACCGCACTGGTGGTCCTCGCCGGCCTCCTCACGGCACGGGACGCCCTGTTCGCACCGGACACGGCGACGCCGCCCCCCACCACCTTCGGTCTCCCCTCGCCGCCCGACGAACCCACCGGCGCACCGACGACGACGGCGACGCCGCCCACGTCGGTCACATCCACCACCGCGACGACGGCACCTTCCACCACGACCACCACCCTCGACCTCCTCCCCCCGATGCTGGCCGTCACCGCACCGGCCGACGGTTCCGTCCTCACCGAGAAGGTCGTCCGTTTCGAAGGGATCACCGAGCCGGGAGCGACGGTGAAGGCGGGACCCTACGAAGCCGATGTCGACGCCGAAGGGAACTGGTCCCTCGTCCTCGTCCTCTCTCCGGGCGACAACCTCGCCCGGTTCACCGCCGTCGACGCCGCCGGGAACGAAGCCGAGGCGACGGTGACGGTTCGGTACGAGCCGCCGGCGCCGGAGACCACCACGACCACCACGAAACCTGCTGAGGACCCTGCACCCTTCGTCGCCAACTACACGTGGGGGACCTGTCCTCTGGTACCCCCCTACGACGAGTACTACGGGACCGGCGAGCCCGGGACGAAGGTCGTGGTCACCTCGGCGTACGGGGAGGGATCCACCATGGTGGGCGAGGACGGCACCTGGTACGTGAAGGTGTTCTTCCCCGAAGCTCCCCTCGACGAACCGTTCTCGGTGATCCTCGAAGACACCCTGGGCCGCAAGGCGGTGTTCGAGTTCACCTACGTGTCGGGGTGACGGGGAGATGCCGGGCGGCGAGCGCTCGGCCTCGGTTCACGGTCTCGGCGGGAAGCGAGACTTCGGTGACGTCGCAGCGACGCCGGACGGAGGCGACGACGGCGGCGGCGACGTCGTCGACCTCCACCCCCGGAGCTGCGGACCGAAGGTCACCCACGGTTCGTGGATCCAAAGGGATCCCCAAGGCCCGGTAGACGGGGATGAGGACATCGCGGATCCGGTCCGCGCCGGAGACGACCACCACGCCGCCGACATGAGCCGCCCCGCGGACGAGGCGTTGGCCGACGCCGGCCACCTTGACTCGTCCACCGAGGTTGACGGAATACGCCCCGGGACAGTATTCGCCGGGTACCTCCCCGATCCTGGCGTCCACCCCGAAGTCGGCGAGGGCGTCACGGAGGGTCTCGGCGGCCTGGCGGAACCGGTGGCGAACACCGCGGCGGGGCTCGCCGGTGGGCACCACCCACGAGAAGGCGAGGGTACCTTCGGAGAACACCGCAGCCCGACCGCCGGCCAGACGTTCGACTGCGGCGAACCCGTGCCGACGGGCGGCGGCGACCGCGTCGGGGTATCCGGGCGAGCCGACGTCACGCCGTCCGAAGGCGACGACGTCGGCGGGCCGGTGGAGGCGGAGCGTGGGTCCCCGTCGGCCTTCGGCGGCTTCGAGCAGGACGGCGTGGGTGACCCCCACGTCGAAACCGGGCGGTTCGGGGAACGAATCCCGGACCAGGCTCAAAACAGGGGAGGGAGCCACGGCGGCAGGGTACCGTGGAGCGGGAACTTCTCTGCGGTCGGGAACGTCTGACAGGTGGGTATGAGCACGTGTTGGGGCCGAACGGGGGTATGGCGACTCCTGATGCTGGCCGGCTTCGCCCTGGCGCTGTCGGCGTGCAGCGACCACGCCCTCGGCAACCTGGGTCGGTCGTCGGAGTGGTTGGCGGAGGTGAAGCCGACGGCGGTGACCAGCACCGTCGTGCCCGTCGACCCGATCCGAAGCGTCGAACTGGTCGGATGGTGGAACCTCGGGTTGGGCGGCGACCTCTCCGAAGACCCCGAGGACACGGTCGCACGGGTCTACCAGCGGGGCGGCGACGGTGGCCGGTTCGTCCAGGCCTCCCCCTACGAGATCGCCTCCGCCCTCCCCGGGGTCGTGTTCCCTTCCCTCGTCCCCGGTGACGTCACCTCCATCACCTCCCAGCTCGTCTACGTTCCGGGCCGTCCCGTCCTCGACCCCGACCAGTCGGCGGTGTTCGGCTTGTGGACCGTCGAGCCCTACTCCCGTTCCCGGATCGTCGGGCAGCGGGGCGTGCTGGCGGTGCGACCCTGGAACGACGCCGAAGAGGTGAGCTGCGCGTCCCTGGCCGACACCGAGACGATCTCATGCCAGACCGATTTCGTGGGCGACCAGACGGTGTGGCGGATCGTCGACGCCCGCGGCGAGACCTGGGTGTGGATCGAGGCGGGCTACCGGTACGACCTGTTCCTGCGAGACGACGTGACGCCGGTCGCCGACATGGTGGGCTCGACGGTCCCCCTCGTCGAGCTGCTGGCCGGCACCGGCGTATCCACCGGTTAGCCTGGCGCTTCGATCTCGACCCGGGAGCGAATCGTGTTCCACGGCGGCGGGTGGATCACCTACCTCCGATACGACGACGAAACGGCGCGTCCCGACATCGACCGCGCCCTGCTCCGGCGGGTGTGGCGGTACGGTCGTCCCTACCGGCGGTACCTGCTGGGGGTGCTCGTCACCGTCCTCGTCATCTCGGCGCTCGGTGTGGTGCCTCCGATCCTGATCCGCCTCGTCGTGGACGAGGCGATCCCCGAAGGCGACCTGGGCAAACTCACGCTGCTGGGAGCCGGCATGATCGCCGTTCCGGTGGTGAACGCCCTCGTTGGTGTCGCCCAGCGGTGGTGGTCGTCCAGGGCGGGGGAGGGGATCATCTTCGACCTCCGCCGTCAGCTCTTCGAGCACCTCCAGCAGATGTCGCTTCGGTTCTTCACCGCCACCAAGACCGGTGAGCTGGTCTCCCGGGTCGACAACGACGTGGTCGGTGCCCAACAGGCGATCACCGGTACCTTCGTCTCGATCCTCTCCAACCTGGCGGCCGTCACCGCCATCCTGGTGGTGATGGTGAGGGCCGACTGGCGGCTCACCGTCCTCGCGGTCCTCGCCCTGCCGCTGTTCGTGGCGCCGGCCCGTCGGGTCGCCAGGCTGCTCCGGCGGATCAGCGAACAGCAGATGGAGCACAACGCCAACATGTCGTCGATCCTGGCGGAGACCTTCAACGTCTCCGGTGCGCTCTTGGTGAAGCTCTTCGGCCGGGAGCGTTACGAGGCGGAACGGTTCGCGAGGGAAGCCGCCCGGGTCCGGGATCTCGGGGTCCGCCGGGCGATGGTGGGCAGATGGTTCTTCGCCAGTCTGGGACTGGTGAGCGCGGTGGGGACCGCCGCGGTGTTCTGGGTGGGTGGGTTCTTCGTCATCCAAGGAGGCGTCAGCCTGGGGACGATCATCATGTTCTCGACGTTGCTGACCCAGCTCTACGGGCCCCTCTCGGCCATCTCGAACTCTCGGGTCGAGTTCGCCACGTCCCTCGTCTCCTTCGAGCGGGTCTTCGACGTCCTCGACCTCGACGTCGACCTCCCCGAAGCCGTCGACGCCGTCGACCTGGGCCGGGTGCGGGGCGAGGTCGTCTTCGACCACGTCTGGTTCCGGTACCAGACGGACGGGCCGGAGGGGCTGGACCGGGTCGGGAAGCTCCCGACGGTGGGGGACGCGCCCGCGCCGGCCGCCACCCGCGACTGGGCCCTCGCCGACGTGAGCTTCCGGGTCGAACCCGGCCAGTTGGTGGCGCTGGTCGGGCCGAGCGGTGCCGGCAAGACGACCATCAGCTACCTGGTGCCCCGCCTCTACGACCCGACCCGGGGGAAGGTGACGATCGACGGTCACGACGTCCGAGACGTGACCCGGAGCAGCCTCGCCGACGCCATCGGGGTCGTCACCCAGGAGACCTATCTGTTCCACGACACGATCGCCGCCAACCTCCGCTACGCCCGCCTGGACGCCACCCCCGAGGAGCTGGAAGATGCGTGCCGGGCAGCGAACATCCACGAATTCATCATGTCGCTCCCCGACGGGTACGACACCGTGGTGGGGGAGCGGGGCTACCGGCTGTCCGGCGGGGAGAAACAGCGGATCGCCATCGCCCGGGTGATCCTCAAAGACCCGCGGATCCTCATCCTCGACGAGGCGACGTCCCATCTCGACAGCCGATCCGAAGCCCTCATCCAGGAGGCACTGGAACGGGTGATGGCAGAGCGGACGTCCCTCGTCATCGCCCATCGCCTCTCCACCGTCCGAGCAGCCGATCTGATCCTCGTCCTCGACGAGGGACGGCTCGTCGAAGCGGGAACCCACGACGAGCTGGTGTCGGCCGGCGGTCTCTACGCCATGTTGTACGAGACCCAGTTCCGACACGCCCAACCGGCATGAGGGTCGGGCCGGCGGACGTTCGCCGGGCCGTCCGGCGGCTGGGGACCCGGGTACGCCGCACCCCCACCGTCGTGGTGGACGTGGAGGGCATCCCGGTGGTGCTGAAACTCGAGTTGCTGCAACACACCGGCTCGTTCAAGCCCCGTGGAGCTTTCAACCGAGTGCTGTCCGAGCCGGTGCTCCCCAGACGTCTGGTGGCTGCCTCCGGTGGCAACCACGGGGTGGCGGTCGCCTTCGTGGCGCGAGAGTTGGGACTGGCGGCCGAGATCTTCGTGCCGGAGACGACCCCGATGGTGAAACGGCGGCGGATCGAGAGTCTCGGTGCCGAGCTGGTGGTGGTGGGTCGCCACTACCAGCAGGCGTTGGAGGCGAGCCGGGAGCGGGCCGACCGGGCCGACACGTTGGAGGTGCACGCCTACGACCATCCGGCGACGGTCGCCGGCCAGGGGACGATGGCGTACGAGCTCGACGGCCAGGTTCCGGACCTGGACGCGGTACTGGTGGCGGTGGGAGGAGGTGGGCTGGTCGCCGGGGTGTGCGCCTGGTTCGACTCCAGGGTGCAGGTGGTCGCCGTCGAACCCGTCGACGCCCCCACGTTGCACCGGGCAGTCGAGGCGGGTCGACCCGTCGACGTCGACGTCGGTGGGGTCGCCGCCGACAGCCTCGGCGCGACACGGGTCGGTGCCACACCGTTCGCCACGATCGAACGCCGTCTGGCGGAGGTGCTGCTCGTCTCCGACGACGCCATCGTGGCTGCACAGTGGTGGCTGTGGGACCGGCTGCGGCTGGTGGCCGAACCCGGCGGCGCCACCGCACTGGCGGCGTTGATCGAAGGTGTGTATCGCCCCGTCGGCGGGGCACGCGTGGCGGTGGTGGTGTGCGGCGCCAACACCGATCCCGCCACCGTGGCCGGTTCGCACGGTCCGGGTCGGTGACTTCTCACCCCGTCTTCACATTTCTCGAACAGCGCCGGGCGAAGGTGGAGGAGTCCACCGACCAAGGAGTATCGAGATGCGTACCAGGATCGGAGCGGCCGCCGTCGCCGCCGCCCTGCTCGTGACCGGCGTCGTCCCGGCCACCGCCCAGGAGGCGGCTCCGCCGGCCGGCGCCGCCGAAGAGGCCCCGACCCGCCGGGTGGAGCCTCGACGGGTCACACGTGTGCTGGCTGCGGTCGCCGAAGAGCTCGGCCTCTCACCACGTGACGTCGTCGTCGCCCTCGCCAAGGGAGACACCCTCGCCGACCTGGCGGCGGAGAACGGATCGAGCGGCGACGAGCTGGTCGACGCCTTGACCGCCCGGCTGGGAGCCGCCCTCGACGAGGCGGTGGCGGAAGGGCGGATCGATCCGGAGCGGGCCGCCGAGATCCGGGAAAGGTCTGCCGAGCGGATCGAGAAGCTGGTGTCCGAGCCTCACCGCCGGTTGGCCCGGAGGTCGGCCGTCGCGGTGATGCGGCTGCGGGCCGCCGAGACCATCTCGGAGATGTTGGGGATGACCCTCGGGGAGCTGCGCGATGCCGTGGCAGGCGGCAGCACCGTCGCCGAGCTCGCCGAGGAACGGGGCGTCGACGTCGACGAGCTGGTGGCTGCCGTCATGGCGCCGCTGGAGGAGCGGGCTGCCCGGGCGGTGGAGGCCGGGCGGGTCGACCCCGACCGGGTCGACGAACGACTCGAACGGATCCGTGCACGGATCGTCGACCGTCTCACCTCACCTGCTGTGGGAGGCTGATTCGGCAGGGGCGGGCGGCGGGAGGTTGGGCCGACGCCCGCCTCCGCCGCCGCCCTCGTCGCTGCCTACGGGTCGGCGTCGCTGCGGCGGTGGCGGCTTCCGGAGGCATCCAGGTCAGTCCTCGGACTCTTCGCTTTTCGCCCCAGGGACCAGCACTACCGGCCATTTCGCCCGCTCCATCACCCGGGCCGACACGCTGGTCCACGACTGTTCGGTGAACAGCCGGCGGGTCGCACCCAGGACGACGAGGTCGACGTCGAGCTCCTCGGCCGATGCGACGATCGCCTCGGCGGGGTCGTCGCCTTCGATGAACCGCACGTCGGCGTCTTGGCCGTGGGCCCGCAGGGCGGCGACGATCGGCTCCACCGCTCTGCGGCCCCGTTCCTCCAGGTAGCCGAGGGCCATCATCTGGGCAGTGTCGGATTCCCATTCCCGGTCGTCGAGGAAGGATCGGCGCTCCTCGACGTCCATCTGTTGGAGGAAGGTGCGGGGGACCTGGATCACCGTCATCACGGTCACATGCCCGCCGTCGGCCAGGAAGCGACCGCAGAGCTCCGCTACCGGCCCGGGGGGGAGCACGCCGGTGGTGGCGACCAGGATGTGCACGGTGCAAGCTTAGGAGGGCGCCAGCCTGATGCCTCCGGAACCGATCCAGAACAACCCCTGCGCGGAGCCGCTTGACATGTGTGTGTGTGTGTGTGTGTGACGATGAAGTCGACGGGGTCGGGCGTTGGGGAGGCCCGAGCGAAGGGAGGTTCTCGTGCGTGCGAGAACGCTGGCAGTGGTGGTGGCGATCCTCGTATCGGTGGGGGTTCCGGCGTCGGCCAACCACGACAAGGGTGACGGCTACGAATCATGCAACGCCGGGGAGGTCTGCTTGTACGACCTCCCGTCGTCGTCTCGGTGGACGAACCAGTTCGCCTGGGGCGCGGTCTACGGCACCGACTACACCTGGTACGACACCGTCGACAACCATTACGAGACCTGGCTGGTCGCGAACGACATGAGCGCCGTCGTCAATAAGCAAGCTCGCTGCGACGTCCAGTTCAGAGACTGGTCGACGGGGAACACCTGGACCGTAGGGAACGACTATTTCTGGAGGGAGGCTCCGAGCTACATCAATCAGAAGGCCGACCTCCACGTTCTCGTAAACTGCTGAGTATGCGGGGACGTGTTCCCTTCGGAGGGTCGCTGCTCGCGGCGGCCCTTTTCCTCGCCGCCTGTGTCGGTGGTGTCGTGGAGCCCGACGTACCCGAGGAGGTTCCGAACCCTGGCGGGGACCTCGAGGCATCCCAACCCTTCCGTTCCCTCCCGACGGCCCAGGTCGTCGCCATCCGGCGAGCCGTGGCGGAGGTCCGCGACCGATGTATGGCCGACCGGGGTTTCCCTCAGTTCCTCGAGGTCGAGGTTCCCGATGAGGCCATCACCGCATTGGACGACATCGGCCTCGGCACCTACACGTTCGGTCCGGTCACCGAAGAAGAGGCCCGCCGTTTCGGATACTCGCCCCTCCTCGGCTTCCCGCCGCCGTTCCCTGGGGTGGTGGCCGACGACGAAGCCTTCGAACTGGCCGTCGACGAATGCCGGGAAGAAGCGTGGAGCCGGATCGGCCCGGCAGCCGAGGACACCGTCCGTTCCCTCGAGCGCCTGGGTTCCGCCCTCCACAACGCTTTCGTCGATGCCCTCCGAGTCTCCGACGCCTTCCAGGAGCTGCATCGGAGGAGACTGTCCTGTCTGGCAGCAGCCGGCTTTCCTGCCCGGGATGGTGCCGGGGTGTGGCTTCGTCCGGAACCGGGCATGTTCCCGGTCGAGTTCGGCGACGTGGTCGAGGTCGGTGGCGCTGAGACTCCGCCGCTGGAACCAGGCCAGGTATTGGTGGTCGACCCACCCGAGGTTCGCTACGTACCTACCCAAGACGAGATCGAACTCGCCCTGGAGGATGTCCGCTGTCGCGCCGAAAGCGACTTCGCCGTAGAGGCGGCGGCGTTGGCGGCGGTGATTCAGAGGGACCTGCTCGCCGAGTTCGAAGCGAACCTCACAGAACTGCAGATCGCCCTCGACGAACTCGTCGCAGGACTCGGTCCGGCGGAGGGAAGAGGATGAACCGGTCCCGCAGGTATCGACTCGCGGTCTTCGGCGGGTTCTTCGTCTTCGCCGGCATCCTGGTCGGCATCGGAGCTCTACTCGGAGCCAGCCTCCGTTCGCCCGAAGAGCTCGCCGCGCTCGCCGAACCTCCTCCGCCGACACCCGTGTTCGCCGAAGCGGAACGACGATCCCTCGTCGCTTCGGCGGTTCTCCGCGCGACGGCCGCGGAGGTAGAACCGGAAGGCCTGGACTTTCCCCTCGGGGGAGGATCCGTCGTCACATCGATTGCCTCGCAGCCGGGGACGGTGATCGGGTTGGGGGAGCTCCTCGTCACGATCGAAGGGAGACCTCGGATCGCCCTCGAAGGCGAATTCCCGTTCTACCGCTCCCTGGCACCGGGGGACCGCGGTCCCGACGTCGCCCAGCTCGAAGCCAACCTCGTTTCATTGGGTTTTCTCGACGAGGCCGACGATCTCTTCGACCGAGCCACTCAACGGGGCCTGCATTCCCTCTACCGCTCCACCGGGTTCGAGCCGCCCGGAGAGAAGTGGTGGCGGGCGACCGCCGACGAGAACGAGTTGGTCGTCTTCGATGAGCTTCCGTTGGAGCTCGGAGATCTGAACTTCGATGTCGGTGACGACCTCGCAGATATCCCTAGCCCCCATCTGTTGATCTCTCCCCGAGAGTTGGTGCTCGTCGCCGACGTCGACGACCCCTTGGTGATCGCGGCTCTGAAGCCAGGTGTTCGACTCTCCGCGCGGGACGAGGTTCGAGGACGGGACCTCGAGGTACGGGTCGTCGAGGTATCGCCCGTCACCGACGGCACACGGGTCGTGTTCGCCTTCGTCGGAGATACACCCGACGCCAACTTCGAACGGTCTCTCCGGATCGACGTGCCCGTCGCCGACACCGGGAAGCCGGTGACGGCGGTTCCCGTAACGGCGCTGTTCACCGGGCCCGACGGGTCCGCGTACGTCGTGACACCGGACGGGGACGTCCAGGTTCGGGTAGGCCTCGTCGTCGACGGTTGGGCGGAGGTGGAACCGGTGGCGGGTCGCCTCGAACCAGGCGACCGGGTGATGGTCTCCGAAGACAATGCCCGATAGCCTCCTCCAGGTCGAGGATGTCGGCCGGACCTACCACGGAGGCGTACGACCGGTCCCGGCACTGCGCGGAGTGAGCCTGGAGGTCGACGACGGCGAGTTTCTCGCGCTCACGGGGCCGAGCGGATCCGGCAAGACGACCCTCCTCAACATCCTCGGTCTCCTCGACCGTCCGGACACGGGCGAATACTTGTTCCGGGGATGTGCGACGTCGGCTCTTCCGGAGCGACGGCGAGCCGTCCTGCGGGGATCGTCGATCGGATTCGTATTCCAGGCGTTCAATCTGTTGGCAGACCGGACCGCCCTGGAGAACGTCGAACTGGGTCTGCGATACCGTCGAATGTCTGCATCCCGACGGCGAGACGAGGCAGCCGCCGCCCTGACGAAGGTCGGGCTGGAGGACCGGCTCCGCCACCTTCCCCGGGAGCTGTCGGGTGGGGAGCAGCAACGGGTCGCCATCGCTCGGGCGATCGTCGGCGGACGCACCCTGTTGCTCTGCGACGAGCCGACCGGCAACCTGGACAGCGCCTCAGCCCATCAGGTCCTCGGTGTCCTCACCGGCCTCAACGACGAAGGCGCGACGGTGGTCCTCGTCACCCACAACGATGAGATGGCTCGATACGCGACCCGGGTGCTGGCCCTGCGAGACGGGTATCTGGAGACCACATGAGCGACTATCGGCGCCCGTCGGCATGGCTGGTGGCGGCTGCCGAAGCGATGCTGAGCATCCTCGGAAACCCGGGACGTGCCTTCGTCGTGTCCCTGGGTGCCGTGCTCGGAGCGGGGCTGTTCACCGCCACCCTCGGACTGACCGGCACCGCTCGGTCAGAAGTGAGGGCCGACTTCGATGCGTTCCGGGCGACCGAAGTCGTCGCCTCCTCCGAATCCTCCGACCCCGCCTGGGTGTCGCCTGAGGACTTGGCCCGGATCCGGCGCCTCGGCGGCGTCGTGTCCGCGGGGCTGGTACGGACGACCGACGAGCGTGTCGAGCTTTCCACCGTCCTCGACCGGCGTTCGGGGGTACGTCTCAGGGTGTCGGGGGTGACGCCGGGCGCCCTCGACGTCATCGAACCTCGTGTCGTGGAAGGGCGTACCTACGACCAGATCCACGAGAACCTGGCGGTTCCCGTCGCCCTGGTACCCGAAGCCGCCTACCGAGAGTTGACCGGGGTCCGGCCGGGATCGCAGATCTTCCTCGACGGTGAAGCGTTCGTCGTGATCGGGGTGTACGACGGGGTGGCGAGGGGCCTCGGGGTGTTGGGCACGGTGTTGGTCCCGATGTCGGCTTCGGAACGGTGGCTGGCCGACGTCCCCGCCGAAGTGCTCGTGGAAGTGGCTCCAGGCGCTGCCGAAACGATCGCCGCGCAACTCCCGGTGGGTCTCCGGCCCGACGCACCGGGGTTGGTGTCCGCCAGTGCGCTCCTCGACCCCGACGCCTTCCGGCTCCGTATCGAAGAGAACGTGGTCCGCATGTCGGTCGCTGCTTCGATCGCCGCCCTGACGGTCGGCGCGTTGATCATCGGCATCGCCACCGGTTCGAGCATCGCCACCCGGGTCGCCGAATTCGGCCTACGGCGAGCCCTCGGGGCGACCCCCGGTGACCTGGGGCTGCAGGTCCTCGCCGAGACCGCACTCCTCGGCACCTTCGGCGGGGCGGTCGGGGCATCGATCGGGCTGATCGTCACCGTCGGCGTTGCCCTGGCCAGCGGGTGGACTCCCGCGCTCGACGTCACCGCGGCCGCGGCGTCGGTCGGCTTCTCGGCCTTGGGAGGTCTCATCGGCGGTGTCGTGCCGGCGCGGCGGGCCATGGGGATCGAACCTGCCGAGGCGCTCCGCCGCTGACGGGATCAGAGGGGCGCCAGCGGGTGGAGCGACGCTCGCTAGCCTCCCGGACACCAGGAGGAGACCATGCCGAGCGACGAGATCCTGAACCGAGTCACCTGGAAGATCCCCAACGCCCTCGCCCTCATCGGCTCCCGGGCCGGGGACGAGTGGAACGCGATGACGGCGTCGTGGATCACCCAGGTGTCGATGGAGCCGGTCCTCATCGGTGTCGGAGTCGACAACACCTCGGTCACCCACCGGCTCATCACCGCCGGCGGATCCTTCACCGTCAACCTCTGGTCCGCCGACGACACCCGGGTGTTCGTCAAGTTCTCCAAGCCGGCCACGAAAGAGGGGATGACCCTCAACGGACGACCCATCAGGGAAGGGATCACCGGTGCGCCGATCTTCGAGGAGGCGATCGCCTTCATGGACTGTGAAGTCCGTCACGCCATCGACTTCGGCACCCACACCTTCTTCGCCGGTGAGATCGTCGACGCCGGCATCCGCGACGACGAAGCCCGACCGGCGTCGATGTCCGACACCCGCATGAAGTACGGCGGGGTGCGTCGGGGTGGCCACTGACGTCGCTCCCGATATGCTGTCCCACCCCCGAACAGGACGGTGAGGATGGACGCACGGGTCGACGGGAAGGTAGCGATCGTCACCGGAGGCAGCAGAGGCATCGGACGCGCCACCGCCTTCGAACTGCTGGACAGCGGCGCCGCCGGGGTGGTGATCACGTCCCGGCGGATGGAGAACCTCGAAGAGGCGATCGACGTCCTGACCGAAGCCGGTGCCCCACGGGACCGTCTGCATGCTTCGGTCGCCCGGGCCGACGACCCCGAGGCGGCGGAACGGACCGTCGCCGAGACGGTGGAACGGTTCGGGTCCTGCGACATCCTCGTCAACAACGCCGGCACCAACCCCGCCCCCGGACCCCTCGTGGACGTGGATCTGGCGGCGGTCGACAAGACCTGGTCGGTGAACCAGCGGGGACCGCTCATCTGGTCCCAGAAGGTGTGGCACGGCTGGATGAAAGACCACGGCGGGGTCATCGTGAACGTCGCCTCGGTGGGCGGGCTGCGGCCGGCACCGATCCTCGGCGCCTACAACATCTCGAAGGCGGCGGTGGTCTTCATGACCCATCAGCTCGCCTTCGAGCTCGCCCCCACCGTGCGGGTCAACGCCGTCGCCCCGGCGGTCGTCAAGACCCGGCTGTCGGAGCTGCTGTGGAAGACCGACGAGCAGGCGGCGGCTTCCACCCATCCCCTCGACCGGCTCGGCGAACCCGAGGACGTCGCCCGGGCGATCACCTACCTGTGCTCCGACGAAGCGTCGTGGCTGACCGGGGTGGTCCTCCCCGTCGACGGTGGGGTGATCGGAGCGTCCGGAAGCCTGGGATGACCCACCTCTTCTCCTCCTCGGCCGGGTAGCGTTCACGGCCATGGCGCATCCCGCACCCGACGCCGACCTGGCGATCGCCTACCTGGAAGGCGACCGCGACCCTGCGCCGCTGTTCGCCGAGGCGTCCCGGCTCCGAGACGAAGGCAAAGGCCGGGTGGTGACGTACAGCCGGAAGGTGTTCATCCCCCTCACGACCCTGTGCCGTGACCGCTGCACCTACTGCACCTTCGCCAAACCGCCGGGGGCGGGAGGTGTGTACCTGGAACCCGAAGAGGTCCTGGCGGTCGCCCGCGCCGGCGAGGCGTGGGGGTGCACCGAGGCTCTGTTCACGTTGGGAGACAGACCCGAAGACCGCTGGCCCCAGGCCAGGGAGTTCCTCGCCGCCCACGGACACGACACCACCCTGTCGTACCTCCGGGAGATGACCGAGTTGGTCGACACCGAGACGGCCCTGTTCTGTCACGCCAACCCGGGGGTGATGACCGCCGCCGACATCGAAGCGTTACGGCCGTCGAACCCGTCGATGGGGCTGATGCTGGAGAACGTATCTCTCCGCCTCACCGAACCCGGCATGCCCCACCATGGAAGTCCCGACAAGGATCCCACCGTCCGGATGGCGACCATCGAAGCCGCCGCCCAGGTCCGGGTCCCCTTCACCACCGGGATCCTCGTCGGTATCGGCGAACATCCCGCCGAGATCGTAGACAGCCTGTTCGCCCTCGCCGAACTGCAGCGCCGTCACGGTCACCTCCAGGAAGTGATCGTCCAGAACTTCCGGGCGAAACACGACACGCCGATGCGGGGCCACGCCGAACCCGTTCCCGCCTGGTTTGCCCGGGTGGTGGCCCTCGCCCGATGGATCCTCGGACCGGAAGTCAACCTGCAGGTACCGCCCAACCTCACCGAACGTTTCGAGACCTACCTCGATGCCGGCATCAACGACTGGGGTGGGGTGTCGCCCCTCACCATCGACTGGGTGAATCCCGAAGCGCCCTGGCCCCATCTGGACGAGCTGGCCGCCCGCACGTCCGCCGCCGGGTTCGTTCTCCGGCCCCGGCTCCCCGTCTACCCCGAGTTCATCACCCCGGAATGGATCGACCCGGGACTGTTGCCCAAGGTCTCCGCAGCCGTCGACGGCGACGGCCTGGCCGCCGAGCCCCGCCTGGAAGGAGTCCGCCGATGACCGTGACATTCTGCCGGATGCGACCCGTCGACCAGATCAACCAGCTCGTGGCCGCGACCCGACGCCGTGAAGGCACCACCGTCCTCGAGATCGACCGACCCACCGAGTCCGAGGTGGTCCAGGCCTGCGAAGGAGGGGTGTTGCCGGTCGCCAGGACCGGGGAGGGGACGGAGGCGGCGGCGTGGGTGGTGGGTCCCGACGACGCCGTCGCCTTGGCCGCCCGGGGGGTGGCGGGCTGGCGGATCACCGTCGTCGCCGACGGGTCCCGGGAACGGACCCTCGACGCCCTCGCCCGGTCCCAGGCGGCGTATGTGCGGACCCGGCGTAGCCGGGTCGCCGAAACCTTCGAGCTGGCGTGCCTGCCCGGCCTCGACGTCGTCGTGTCGGTGCTCGTCGACGACGTCGCCCAGGCGTTGGACGCGGTGGCGGCCGGCGCCCGGGACCTGGTGCTGCGGGACTGGGACGCCGACCGGATCGGAGAGTTACGCGACGCCCTCGACGTACCGGTGGTGGAACGGACCGCCTTCCCGCCCGGCATTCCGATCGACGACGCCCGCCGAGAGCTCGCTCCCGACGTGTTCGCCGCCTGGCTTCGTCAAGTGGACGCATCCGGTCGGGCACGTCCCCGCTACGAGTGGGCACCGGGCAAAGACCTGGCGCCTCCCGCACCACCCCGGCGGCTCTCCGCCCAGTTCCCCGACGCGGTGTGGGTCGATGGACGTCCCCCGGAGGGGCTGGCGGCGGCCGGTGCCCTCCGCCCGATCCTCGAACGGGCCCTCGAAGGCTCACCCCCGACCCTCGACGAGACCGAAGCACTGTTTGGTGCCGTCGGCGACCAGGTCGACGCCGTCGCCGGGGTCGCCGACCTGCTACGGCAACAGGCCGTCGGCGACCGGGTCACCTTCGTCGTCAACCGGAACATCAACTACACGAACATGTGCTACTTCCGCTGCGGCTTCTGTGCGTTCTCGAAGGGCCCCCGCAGCCTCGACCTACGCGGCGAGCCCTACCTGATGGCGATCGACGAGATCGTCGCACGGGCCCGGGAGGCGTGGGACCGGGGCGCCACCGAAGTCACCCTCCAAGGCGGGATCCATCCCGACTTCACCGGTGACTTCTACGTCGAAGTGGTGGAGGCGATCAAAGCCGACCTGCCCGACATGCACATCCACGGGTTCACCCCCCTCGAAGTGTGGCAAGGAGCCGAAACCCTCGGCGTCTCCGTCCGAGAGTTCCTGACCCGGCTCCGGGACGCCGGGTTGGGGACCCTGCCGGGGACCGCAGCCGAGATCCTCGACGACGACGTCCGTCGCTTCCTCTGCCCCGACAAGATCCGGACCTCCCAGTGGGCCGAGGTGATGCTCACCGCCCACGACCTGGGTCTTCGATCCACCGCCACGATCATGTTCGGCCACATCGACGATCCTCGGGCGTGGGCCAACCATCTGCAGGTGATCCGCCGAATCCAGCAAACGACCGGAGGGTTCACCGAGATGATCCCCCTCCCCTTCGTCCACATGGGGTCGCCCATCTATCTGCGGGGCCGGGCCCGACCGGGGCCGACCTGGGACGAGGTGGTTCTCATCCATGCCGTGTCCCGCATCGCCCTCCACGGCCTCATCGCCAACGTCCAAGCGTCCTGGGTGAAGTTGGGGCTCGACGGCGCCGCCAGACTGCTGCGGGCAGGCTGCAACGACATGGGGGGAACGTTGATGGGTGAGATCATCACCCGGTCGGCGGGAGCCTCCCACGGCCAGGAGGTCACACCCCGGGACTTCGAACGGGTCATCTCGGCCGCCGGACGGGAACCCATGCTCCGAGACACCCTGTATCGGCCCGCCGCGGGACGGTCGGCGTTGCGGCGCTGACGGCCCGAAACCTTCGGCTCCGGCGGCCGACAGGAACGGGATGTCGAGCTACGACCTGCTGGAAGCCGTCTACGACGAGCCCGCCCACCGTCCCGTCACCCGACGCTACGTCATCGCCTCCGTCCCCCGATCCGGAAGCACGCTCCTCGCCGAAGGGCTGATGGCCGCCGGATTGGGGGTCCCGGCCGAATACTTCGACCTGGACGCCACCGTGCCGAAACTCGCCGCGCGGTGGGGTGTCTCCGACATGGACGCGTATCTCGAACGCCTCTACGGGCTCCGTTCCCGCAACGGGGTCTTCGGCCTCAAGATCCATTGGCATCAGCTCGTCTTCGTCGTCAACGAAGCCCTCGGCCGCGACCGCAACGCAGACCTCGCATACGAGCACGCCCGCCGGGTCCTCGAACATTTCATCCCCGACCCCGTCTACGTGCGGATCCGCCGACGAGACCTGGACCGCCAGACCGTGTCCCATTTCGTCGCCTCCGGGACCGGGCGGTGGGTGGATACGGGTTCCGGAGGGGAACGGCCGTCCCTTCCCCCGTACGACTTCGAACACCTCGAACGGATCCGCGCCTACCTCACCCTGTGTGAAGCGGCCTGGGACCGGTACTTCGAACTGGCCGGGCTCTCGCCGCACACCGTCACCTACGAGGACCTCGTCTCCGACTACCAGGCCACCGTGTCGGCCGTCGCCAGCCACCTCGGCGGCGACGGCGGGCCGGTGCCTCCTCCCCGCCTGCGGAGACAGGCGTCCGATGCCACCGAGGAGATGGTCGCCCGGTACCGGGCCGAGCGGCGGCGGCATGCCCCCGTCCCCGCCTGAATCAGCCGAGGGGATATCCGGGGCGTCCCGCCGCTTCCCAGGCGGCGAACGCGGCTTCGGTGCCGACATCCCGCCCCGCCTGTTCGGACATGACGAAGCGGTGGTGCAGGAGGTCACAGTACGCCTGTAACGGGTCGACCACTCCTTCCAGGGCGCCAAGACGTCGAATCTGGGGTTCGAACTCGGTCACCCGCCATCGGATCGCCGACACGTGCTTGCCGGCCGACGTCTCCCCGCCGTGGGTCGCCTGGTAGGAGTAGAGATCCGACAGGATCTGACGGGCCTGATGTTCGAGGGCGTCGATTCCCGTCAGCTCTCGCAGTCGGGTGGCGTGGAAGCGTCTGCTTCCCACCGCCACCCGAACCCGTAGCCGTGACACGTCGTCGTCGACGGGTACCAGCTCGACCTCTTCGACGTCGAACCCGAGGTGGTTGAGGCGGGCGATGCGGTCACGGACCCGGAACCGCTCACCGGGATGGATGACCTCTTCGGTGGTGAGCTCGGCCCACAGGGCTCGGTACCGGTCGGCGATGTCTTCGCCGAGGGCCAGGTCGGCGTCGTCGATGTCGGCGTTCGCTTCGACGGCGATGTCGGCCATCCCACCGGCCACGTTCTCGATCATGATCTCCAGGTCCTGTTCGCGCTGGCCGTCGCTGAGGGGACCGTCGAAGATCCGGCCGGTCTCGGCGTCGACCATGATCGTCTGGATCGCCTCGGCGTCGAAGCGGTACAGGACGTTCGACAGTGAACAATCCCCCCAGAAGCAGCGGGCGAGGTGGAGCTGGACGAGGAGGTTGGCGAAGGCGTCGAGCATCTGGGCGCGGCGAGGTCCGAACCCGGGGCCCGACAGTAGCTCCCGGTAGGAGAAGGAATAGGGTTCGTAGGCGGTGATCAACGCGGCCGAACGTTCCTCGGTGGGGTCGCTGCTGCGCCCCTCCACCAGCCCGACCGGGCGGACCGCCGGAGCGCCCACGTTCTCCAAGGCTCGCAGCACCTGGTAGTCGTTGCGGGCCGGCGACGTCGGTAGTTCCTTCACGACGTAGACCCCTTCGGGATATCGGAGGAACCTGACCTGGTGTCGGGAGATGCCTTTGGGCAGGTCGACGAGCTCCGGCACCTCCCAGTCGGCGATCGTCCGTTCCCATGGAAGGTCGAGGAAATCGGGATGTCCGGGGCGGATCGTCAGCAGCGCCACCGATTCACCGCCCTCGGAAGGCGAGGCCCCGGGGCGGGGGAGCCGAACCGGCTTCGGCGACGGTCTTCGGCAGCGACACGACCGGAGACGCGACGGTCGAGGCGAACCGTGTCTCGGCGAGGCGGGCGAACGGGTTGGGGACGTCCACGTCTGAGAGCGTATCGATCTGGCGCGACAAGCGGGAAGGCGCAGCGAAGATGAGGTTCTGTCGTGGGCAGGAGGCACGGTCTTGGCAGAGGGCATCGAGCGGGAGCTGGCGGGGGCCGCCGTGGTGGCAGGGTTCCCGCTGTCGCCCCGTGTGCTCGCCCGGGCACTGGGAGTCGAAGAGCGGACCATCCTCGAAGTAGCGGAACGCCTCGTCGCCCAGGGGCGACTCGCCGAATACGCATCGGGTCTCGGCCCGGGTCGCGGAGCCGAAGATCCCGGTCCCGTACTCCGGATGAGCCTGGCCGGACATCTCGCCGACGCCTTGGTCTCGGAAGGGGCGTCCCCTGAGATCGTCGCCCGTCTCCTCGCCGAGGCGGGACGGCGCACCGAAGCCGTTCGGGTGGCGACCGATGGAGCCCTCGCAGCCGACACCGACCGGCGGCCGGGGGAGGCAGCCCGAGTCGGCGAGGGCCGAACTGGGTCCGCTTCTAACTTTCCACGGCAGACAGCTCGGAAGGCTCGGCTTTGTCCGGGAAGCCGACGCATCCATGTCGCGGGTTGGGTGCTCGTTGCCGAATACGAAAGCCACCGTCAGCCGTCACCTGGCAGGGGTCAACCGTGCGTGGACGGCGTTCGACCGGGTTGAGTCGCATACAGTCGAGATGGATTTCGCCAAGTTTCCGTAGGCGCCGACGAGCTGGAAGGTCCGCTCGGGCGGGCCGTTCACGGCGTCCAGCTGCCGCGGGAGGGGTTTGTAGCCGGCCGAGCCTGTGAGGTGATCGTCCACCGAGAC
>WFOA01000102.1 GCA_015488325.1 Acidimicrobiia bacterium
CGGCCAGGGCGGCGCCGGTGACGAAACGCAACCCGACCGCCAGGACGTACCGGTCACCGTCGACCAACAGGAGGGCGGCGTTTGCGGCGGCACCGAGGAGGGCGGAGCCGACGAAGAGGGTGCGGCTGGCCACGATGTCGGACAGGTTGAAGCCCGCCGAGGCGAGGGCCCCGACGACGAAGCCGACCTGGACGGAGAGGGTCAGCCATGCGCCCTGGGCCGGGGTCAACCCCCAGAGTCGGGTTAGCTGGGGGGCGACGGCCGACGCCGAGAACCAGAGGGTGAGGGCGAGGAGCTGGCTCCCGGCGACGACCACCGAGGCGCGGACCGACCCCGGTGTCTCCGACCATGTGAACCCTCCCGGTCCGGCGGCCTTCGACGCGTTCACCCTCCGTACAGCTCCTCGATCTTCGCCCGCAGATCGTCGGCGGAGAACGTGCCCGAATGGACCTCCAGCACGCGGCCGTCGGCGTCGAGGAACACGGTGGTCGGCATCCCGATCCCGCCGAAGGAGGCGTAGATCGACCCGTCGGGGTCCTCTCCGAGGAGGTATTCGACGCCGCTTCGGGCCGCCACCGCCTCGGCGGCGGCGCGGTCGGGGTCCTCCACGGCGAGCCCGATGAAGGTCACCCGGTCACGGACCTCCCGTTCCACCTCGGCGAGGTCCGGCATCTCGGCGACGCAGGTGGCACACCACGACGCCCAGAAGCCGATCACCACCGGCTTGCCTCGGAACGCACCGAGGGTCGTCTCGGTGCCGTCGAACAGCGTGAACGCGACGTCGACGGGGACCGGGTCGGTGGTGGCGGTCTCGTCGATCTCGAAACGGGGGTCGTCTCCGCCTCCGAGGGCTTCGAAGACGACCAACAGAACGGTGACGACGACCACGGCGATGCCGAGTCCGATCAGCCATTCGGGGAGCTGCCGCTTCGTAGCCGGCGCACCCTCGGGGGATCTCTCGTTGCTCATCGGGCCCTCCCGGGGCCCGACGGAGCAACCTGCTGTGCCACGGTTCGGTCCGGGACCATGGTGCCTCCATCGAATCGGCGTATCGGTGGGAACGGTCTGAAGGCCGGGCCGTGGGCGAGACTATCGGAACTCCGACCTTCCTCCGGGTTTCCCGATACCACGTCGCCGGCGCCTTCGCCGACCCGCCCCGTCTCCACGGCGCTGTTCTCACAATTCCGGGGCCGTGGAAGAATCGTCCCCATCGCGATCAGGAGGAGCGATGCGACGGCTCAGGTATTCCGCGACCCTTCTCACCCTCGCCCTCGTCGCCGCGGCGTGCGGAGGCGGCGGAGCCGCACCGGAGACGGCACCCGCCCCCGAAGGGGAGGCGGCGACCGCCACTCCGGCCGGGGATGGCCCGGTCGAGTTGACGGTGGTAGGTGAACGGGTGAGGTTCGACGTCACCGAGCTGCGGGTTCCCGCCGGGACGCCCGTCACCATCACCTTCATCAACAAGGACGCGGGCATCCCCCACAATATCCGGATCGCCGGACCGTCGGGGGCGATCGCCACCGAGGTCGAACCGGGTCCGGTCACCCAGACACTGACCTTCACCATCGACGAGCCCGGCACCTACGAGTTCATCTGTGCGGTCCACCCGACCCAGATGGTCGGACAGTTGATCGTCGAAGGCTGACCTCACCCGATCCCTTCCCAGCCCGTACAGTTGGGTCGTGTCGACGCGCGCCCGCTTCCCCGACGACTTCCGGTGGGGAGTGGCCACCGCCGCCTATCAGATCGAAGGAGCGACCACCGAGGACGGTCGCGGGGAGAGCATCTGGGATCGTTTCTCCCACACCCCGGGCCGGGTACTCGGTGGGGACACGGGCGACGTCGCATGCGACCACTATCACCGCTGGCGGGACGACGTCGCCCTCATGGCGGAGCTCGGGGTGGGTGCGTACCGCTTCTCGATCGCCTGGCCACGTGTCCTCCCCGAAGGTCGGGGGCGGGTCAACCCGCAGGGACTCGGGTTCTACGACCGGCTCGTCGACGCGCTCCTCGAAGCCGGCATCCGACCCTTCCCGACCCTCTACCACTGGGATCTACCCCAGGTCCTCGAGGACGCCGGAGGGTGGCCGGCCAGGGCCACCGCCGAAGCGTTCGCCGAGTACGCGTCGGCCGTCGCCTCCCGTCTCGGCGACCGGGTGACGGACTGGTTCACCATCAACGAACCGTGGGTGGTCACCCAACTCGGCTACGTCCTCGGCCTCCACGCCCCGGGGAGGGCCGAACCGGCCGTCGGTCCCGCCGTGGCCCACCATCTGTTGGTCGCCCACGGCCTCGCCGTCGAACGGATCCGGGCAGCGTGCCCCCGGGCCCGGGTCGGGATCGTCCTGAATCTGGATCCGATGGAGCCGAGGTCGCTCCACCCTGCCGACGTCGCCGAGGCTCGGCTGCACGACGCCTCGATGAACCGCTGGTATCTGGATCCGATCAGCGGACGCGACTATCCGCGGGAGGTGACCGAGCTCCTCGAATGGGACCGGCGCGAGGTTCGTCCGGGCGACATGGAGATCATCGCCACCCCCATCGACCGCCTGGGCGTCAACTACTACCGACGCCAGGTCGTCGCCGCCGCTTCGGTCACCGACGAGCAGCGACCCCTGCCGTGGACCCAAGCCGGTCCTCGGTTCACCGAGATGGGCTGGGAGGTGTATCCACCGGGCCTGTACGACCTGCTCCGTCGCCTCCACTGCGAATACGACTTCGCCGAATACCTCATCACCGAGAACGGGGCGGCCTTCCCCGATCCGGCACCCGTCGGGGGGCGTGTCTCCGACCCCGAACGTGTGGCCTACCTCCGGGCGCATCTCCTGGCGGTCCACCGGGCGATCGGCGACGGTGTCCCGGTCGGTGGCTACTTCGTCTGGTCGCTCCTCGACAACTTCGAGTGGGCCTTCGGCTATTCGAAACGGTTCGGGATCGTCCATGTGGATTTCGCAGACCAGACCCGGACCTGGAAGGACTCCGCCGCCTGGTACCGGGACGTGGCCACGAACGGCTCGGTGAGTTGAACCCGCCGAAGGGAGGCGCGACTCATCCGCCGCCGGCGAGGGCGGCGACCTCGTCGACCGTCGGCATCCCCGCCGCCCGCCCGCGAGCGCAGAGGGCGGCCCCGGCGGCGACCGCCCAGCGCACCAGCCGTAGCGGCTCCCACCCCCGCACGAGCCCGTAGGCGCAGCCGGCGGCGACGACGTCACCCGACCCGGTGGCGTCGACGGCGCGGACCGGCGGCGGAGCGACGGTGAAGGAGGCTCCGTCCCACCAGACCGACGTCGGGTCGGGCCCGGCGGTGAGCACCACCCGAACCCCCCGGCCTGCCAGGTCCGCCGCTTCGCCGGTGCCGTGCTCGTGGCGGGACCAGACGACCAGGTCCCCCGACTCCACCTTCCGGGCGTCGCCGTCGAGCCAGACCACCGACACGCCCCGGCTCCGGGCCTCGGATGCCACACCGACCGCCGCCGAGCCCGCCAGGTCGTCCACCACCAGCACCTCGGTTCGTTCCCAGATGTCGGAGGAGACCTGCTGCCAGCGGGCCCCTTCGTAGCCGGTGGAGACGATCGTGCGCTCGCCCCGTGGGTCGACGAGGACGACACAGTGGCGTGTCGTCTGGTTCGTGTCCCGTGCGAGCCACGACGGGTCGACCCGGGCGCGGCGCAGCTCCGCCACGAGGAGGTCCCCGAGATGGTCCTCCCCCAAGACGAGGCCCATGAGCACCGGCTCCTCGTCCCAGGCGGCCAGTGCCGCGGCGGCGTTCGTCGCCTTCCCGCCGTAGAGCCACGACGACGACCGGGACTGCACGTCGTCTCCCGGTCCCGGGAGACGGTCGACCCGATGGATGAGATCCGGATTCACGGCGCCGTAGCAGAGGATCCTCACGGTCGGTGAGGGTAGGGCGTCTACAGTCTCTCCCGGAGGGTGCCAACCATGGTCGAGACGAAGCTGTACATCGACGGAAGCTGGGTCGACGGCGTCGACGGTGAGTCCTTCTCCACCGTCGATCCGGCCACGGGAGAAGAGATCGCCGCCGTCGTCCGGGCCGGGCGAGTCGACGCCGACCGTGCAGTCGCCGCCGCCCGCCGGGCCTTCGACACCGGTCCGTGGCCGACCACACCACCCCGGGAACGGGCCGCCGTCCTCCGCAGGATCGCCGCGGCGATCCGCGCCGACGCCGAGGAGCTGGCTCGCCTGGAGAGCCGAGACGCCGGCAAGCTCCTCACCGACGCCACCGAAGACGTGGCCGAAGCCGCCGAGATCTTCGACTACTACGCAGGCCTCGCCGTCTCCGAAGGCGGCGAGATCCCACCGTCGGGACCCGACGCCGTCACCCTCGTCGTCTCAGAACCGGTCGGCGTCGCCGCCCTCATCACCCCGTGGAACTTCCCGCTTCTCATGGCCGCCCAGAAGGTGGCCCCCGCCCTGGCGGCCGGGTGCACGACGATCCTCAAACCTGCCGAACAGGCTCCCCTCAGCTCCTTGGAGCTGGCCCGCATCGCCGCCGAGGCGGGGCTGCCGCCCGGCGTCCTCAACGTCCTCACGGGTTTCGGTCCCGAAGCCGGGGCGCCGCTCGTCGAGGATCCCCGCGTCGACGCCGTGTCCTTCACCGGCTCGGAGGCGGTGGGCCGGATCATCGGACGGACGGCCGCCGAGACCTTCAAGCGGGTCACCCTCGAACTGGGCGGGAAGTCGCCGAACGTGGTGTTCGCCGACGCCGACTTCGACGCGGCGATGGAAGGTTCGGCGTTCGGCGTCTTCTTCCATCAGGGTCAGGTGTGCTCGGCCGGGAGCCGGGTCCTCGTCGAGCGGTCGATCTACGACGAAGCCGTCGAGGCCCTGTGTGCCCGTGCCGCCGAGATCCGCCTCGGCCATCCGGCCGACCCCGAGGTGTCGATGGGCCCGCTGATCTCCGCCGAGCACCGGGCGAAGGTGAACTCGTACCTCGAGCACGGACGCGCCGACGGGGCCCACCTCGCCTACATGGGACGGCTCCCCACCGACCCGGATCTCGCCGGCGGGTTCTACTTCCCGCCGGTGATCTTCACCGACGTCGACAACACGATGAAGATCGCCCGAGAGGAGATCTTCGGGCCGGTCATGGCCGTCATCCCCTTCACCGACGAGGAAGAGGCGGTGGCCTTGGCCAACGACACGACGTACGGTCTGGCGGCCGCGGTCTGGACCTCCGACGTGAAGCGGGCCGTTCGGGTGTCGCGGGCGATCCGGGCAGGCGTCGTCTGGGTGAACGACAGCCAACCGGCGCCGGTCGAAGCCCCCTGGGGCGGGTTCAAGGCTTCGGGGATCGGCCGGGAGCTGGGCCGCCACGGCCTCCGCGCGTACCAGGAGACGAAACAGATCTACCTGAACCTGGACTGACGGGTACGATCCCGGGTCACTCCGCCGGGATCGGGGGACCTTCTGCCACTTCGAAGGCGACCCCGTCGGGGTCGCGGATCACGAAGGACCTCGCCCCCGGCTCCCACTCGGTGACGATGCTGACTCCGTGGGCAGCCAGGTAGGTGTGGGCGGCCTCGATGTCGTCCACCATCAAGGTGAGGGCCATCTCGGCGCAGGCGCCGTAGACGCCGTCGAGTCCCGGTTCGTCGGCGATGGGCAGCAGCACGATCGTCTGGTCACCGAGGAGGAGCCGGTAGGCGATCCCCTCCCGGGCGACGACCTCGGCGCCGAGGATCGTCTCGTAGAACCGCAGCGACTCGGCGGCGTCGGTGCAGACGATGGTGATCTCACGCGGTATGAACAGCACACCTCGACGCTAGCGGGCCCGCCCGTTCCCTACCCTTGCTCGCCATGCATCCTCCGTACGCACGCCGCATCCCCGTCGAACGCACCCTCCACGGCGAGACCGTCGTCGATCCCTACGCATGGCTCCGCCACCGCGACGACCCCGAGGTGATCGCCTACCTCGAAGCCGAGAACGCCTTCACCGCCGCGGCCACCGCCCATCTGGAGACGCTACGCCAGGAGATCTTCGAAGAGATCAAGGGGAGGACCCAGGAGACGGACCTTTCGGCACCGGCCCGCCGCGGCGCATGGTGGTACGTGACCCGCACCGTCGAAGGCCTCCAATACCCGATCTTCGCCCGCCGGCACGGGGGGCCCGACGGACCGGAGGAGACCGTCCTCGACGTCAACGAGGTCGCCGCCGGCCACGACTTCTGCCGGATCGGGGTGGTGGCCATCTCCACCGGCCAGACCCATGTGGCGTATTCGGTGGACTTCGAAGGCTCCGAGCACTACACGATGCGTTTCCGCGACCTGGAGACGGGACACGACCTCCCGGTGGCGATCCCGAACACCTACTACTCGGCAGCATGGTCGGCTGACGACCGCTACTTCTTCTACGTGACCACCGACGATGCCCACCGGCCCCATCGGCTGTGGCGTCACGAACTGGGAACGGACCCTGCCAAGGACGTGGTGGTCTACACCGAAGACGACGAACGGTTCTTCCTGACGGTGACGACGAGCCAGGACCGCCGGTACCTGTTCATCGAGCTGGGGAGCCACACCACGACCGAGGTCCGCTACCTCCCATCGGACCGGCCCCTCGACCCCTTCGTCCCGATCCTGGCCCGGGAGGATGGGGTCCGCTACACCGCCGAGCACCGAGACGGCACGTTCCTCGTGATCAGCGACCGGGAGGCACCCGACGGCCGCCTCCTGGAGATGCCCGTGGGCGACCCCTCGGCGATGCGCGAGCTCGAACCTCACCGCCCGGGTCGGCGACTGGTCGGTTTGCTGCCCTTCGCCCGCCACACCGTCGTCTTCGGACGCGACGGCGGCCTCACCGCCGTGTGGCTGCTCACCGACCGGGGCCTGACCCGGCTGGAGTTCGACGAGCCGGTGTACACGGTGGGTCCGGAACGGAACCTCGAGTACGACACGTCCGTGCTGCGCCTACGCTTCGAGTCCTTGGTCACGCCGGCGCGGGTGGTCGACGTCGACCTCGACACCGGGCAGCGCACGGTGGTGAAAGAGACTCCGGTCCTCGGCAGCTACCAGCCCGACGACTACGTCCAGGAGCGCCTCTGGGCCCGCTCCGCCGACGGAACCGAGGTGCCGATCTCGGTGGTGTATCGGGCCGGCCGCCCTGCGCCCGGGCCGATGGTGCTGTACGGGTACGGGGCATACGAGACCTCCCTCGACCCGTGGTTCTCGATCCCCCGCCTCTCCCTCCTCGATCGGGGTGTGGCCTTCGCCATCGCCCACGTCCGGGGTGGCGGGGAGATGGGGAGACGCTGGTACGAGGACGGGAAGATGGCGAACAAGCAGCACACCTTCGACGACTTCGCCGCCTGCGCGGCCCACCTCTGCGACATCGGCCTCACCACCCCCGACCGGCTGGCCGGCCGTGGCGGCTCGGCGGGGGGCCTCCTGATCGGCGCCATCGCCAACCAGACGCCGGAACGGTTCGCCGCCCTCGTCGCCGAGGTGCCGTTCGTCGATGTCATCAACACGATGCTCGACGAGACGCTGCCCCTCACGGTCATCGAGTGGGAAGAATGGGGCAACCCCCGCATTCCGGAGCACTACCGCTGGATGCGGGCGTACGCGCCCTACGAGAACGTCGCCGC
>WFOA01000103.1 GCA_015488325.1 Acidimicrobiia bacterium
ACCCTCCCCGTACCCTGGTCGATCCGCCCACCCCGTACCCCGTTCCTGTTGGACGCCACCCGTGACGGCGCCGCCGACGTCTACCGGCTGCGGCCGTTCGCCGGAGGTACGTTGGTCGAGTTCATCCGTTCGTCGGCGTCCTTCGCGTTGTGCTCGGTCGGACGGAGCTGGTCTCCGGCGGCCTTCGACGCCGCACGTATGGACCTGGCCGACTTCGACGGCACCTCCCGTGCCGACCTCTGGGTGTGGGACGACACTTCGGCGACCCTCCGTTTCCGTGTGTACCTTCAACGGTCGGGTTTCACGGATTCCGTCGACGTGGTGACGTCGATCCCCACGTCGGCGGGGATGGAGATGATCCCCACCGACTACGACGCCGACGGCAGCATCGACCTGATGGTGGTTCGTCCGGGCAGCCCGACGACGGTGGAGGTGTGGGCCGGTCCGGTCTTCGACACCCAGCTGGCGTCGACGTCCGCCGTCTCGACGGGGACGTGGTACACGGTCGGGGACCGCAACGTCGACGGGCGACCCGACCTGGCCGTCGTCGCCGACGGCACGCTCACCTTCGACTATGCGCCGTTGGACGGGGTCGCCGACGAGACGGTCGCCGTACCGATCGACCGAGACTCCTTCGCCGCCGTCGAGATGGGCGACTACGACGGGGACGGCCGTGACGACCTGTTCGCTCTGCGAACGAGCGGGATGCTGGAGATCCGGATGGGTGGCGTCTCGGACGGCCGCGCCGACCTGGCCGGTTGGTTCCGGGATCCGGCATGGGAATGCCCCGACGACGAGGACCTGGACGAACTCCCGTCGGTCCTCGCCGACGCCCTCCCCCGCCTCGGCGGGTCGGACCGGTACGGGACGGCGGCGGCGGTGTCGGCGGCGGTCTTCCCCGACGGCGCCCCGGTCGCCTTCGTCGCCTCCGGCGACGATTTCCCCGACGCCCTCGCCGCCGGGCCCGTGGCGGCGATGCTGGGCGGTCCGGTTTTGCTGGTCAACCGGGACTGGGTTCCTGCCGCCACCGCTGCCGAGCTCACCCGCCTCGCACCGTCTGAGATCGTCGTCGTCGGCGGCACCGGCGTCGTCTCCGAACAGGTGGAGTCGGGTCTTCGGTCGTTCGCCGACCGGGTGTCGAGGGTGGCCGGGCTCGACCGGTACGGGACGGCGGCGGCGTTGTCCGAGCTGGTGGCGGCGCCGGTCGAGACCGTGTACGTGGCGACCGGCGAGAACTTCCCGGACGCCCTCGCCGCCGCACCGCTGGTCGCCGCCGACGGGGCTCCGCTTCTGTTGGTCTCCCCCGCCGGGGTGCCGGCGTCTGCGTCGGCGGCGTTGGAGCGCCTCGCGCCCGAGCGTATCGTCATCCTCGGCGGAACCGGGACCGTCCCGACGTCGGTGGCCGACGAGCTCGGCAGGTACGCGTCGACGGTAGAGCGGATCGCCGGCGCCACCCGCTACGACACCGCCGAGGCGATCGCCGACCGTCTGAGGTCGACCGGGGGGAGCGTCCTCGTCGCCACCGGCGACGACTTCCCCGACGCGGTGGCGGCGTCGGCGGCGGCCGCCTATCTCCGAGCCCCCGTGGTGCTGGTCCGAAGCGACGACGTCCCGGCGCCGAGCGTCCGCACCTTGTGGAGCGTGTCACCGCATCGCATCTTCGTCGTCGGCGGCCAGGCCGGTGTCAGGGAGCTGGTGCGGGGACTCCTCGCCGAGTTTGTCGTCTCCTGACACGACGGCCAGGAGCCGCCGACGCTGGTTCGGCCATTCGATGCGGGCGAGGGCTTCCCGAGCCGCCCCGATCCGGCGTTCGACCTCTTCCGGTGTGGCTTCGTAGAGGCCGACGAGGGCTTCGGCGATCGACTCGGGGGAGCCGGGTTCGACGTACCAGAGGGTCCCTTCCGGGAAGTACTCGACCATCGTCTCGGTCCGGGCGGCGACGACGGGGAGTCCCATGGCCACCCATTCGACCACTTTGTTGGAGAACGACAGGGCTCCGAGCCGGTCCGGCTTGGGAACGTTGACGCCGGCCCAGGCGTCCCGCTGGTGTTCGTGCACTCGGGCGTACGGCACCCGCCCGACGAGGTCGAGTCGGTCACCGACACCGAGACGTTCTGCCAGCCGGACGATCGCGTCGAGGTCTTCTCCGTCTCCGATCACTCGGAACACGATGCCGGGGATGGCATCTGCGAGGAGGTGGAGGGCGTGGACGACGTCGTCCACGCCGTAGCGGACGGCGACGGTGCCCGTGAAGACGAGGGTCCGCCCGTTCGTCTGGCTGCGGCGAGCAGGGATCGTCGAAAGGTCCGGCACGTTCATGACGACTTCGATGGGGACGTCCGGGCTGCGTGAGGCCAGGAGCCTCCGCAACGGTTCGTGCACGGTGACGACCCGGTCGGCGAACCGGAGACTCCAACGCTCCTGGAGGCGGAGGGCGGCTCCGACCAGGCGGGATCCGCCCCCTTTCGCCTCGAACAGTTCGGGCATCGGGTCGTGGACGTCGAGGATCAGCGGGACCCGCATCACCTTGGCGAACCAGGCGGCGAACACGAAGGCGTCGGGCGGGGAGTTGACGTAGACGGCGTGGGGCCTTCCCCGCAACATGCGCAGGATCGTCCAACCCATCGCTCCGAGGCCGAAGGTGAGGTATTCGAACAGGTAGCGGAGCGGTCCTCCGCGCCGGTGCACGATGGGGATGCGCCATGTCTTCAACCGGGGGTGGCGGTCGGTGGGTCGGTCCAGCACCAGGGCTTCGACCCGGTATCCGGCGTCGAGGAACGCCTCCACGGCGCGCCGGACCCGGGGGTCCAGGTCGAGTCGGGACATGCTGGTGACGAGGATCCGCCGTCGCTTAGACGCCACGTCGTCCGATCACCGCCGGGATCGTCGCCAGGAGGATCTTCACGTCGAGCCACAGGGACCGGCGACGCACGTATTCGAGGTCGAGGTCGACGATCTCGTCGAAGGTGAGCGACCCCCGCCCTTTCACCTGGGCGAGGCCGGTCATCCCCGGTTTCACGCTGAGGCGCCTCCAGCTCCGCTGGTCGTACATGGCCACTTCGTAGGGGATCGGCGGCCGCGGACCGACGAGGGACATGTCCCCTCGGATCACGTTGACGAGGTTGGGGAGTTCGTCGATGGACAGTGTCCTGAGGACCCGCCCCACTTTCGTCACCCGGGGGTCGTCCAGCAGGTAGACGACCTCTCCCCTCCCGTTGCGGCGTGGCCGGGCACGGCCGGTGAGCAGGTCCTGCATGTAGCGGCGGTGGATCGACTCGTCGTTCTCGGGGAGCATCGTCCGGAACTTGAACATGGTGAATTCGCGTCCCCCCAGGCCGACACGGCGCTGGCGGAAGATGATCGGCCGTCCCGAGTCCACCAGCACCGCCAGCGCGGCGACGACCATCACGGGGAGGGTGAGGATGAGCAGCACCGTCCCGAGGCCGATGTCGAGGAGACGTTTGGCCACCAGGTAGGTGGGCCGGGCGGTGATCTGCGGTTCTGCGGTGGCGGTCATCGGGTCGGCTCCACCATCATCGGCACCGGCTCGGCGACGTAGTCGGTCAGGTCGGGACCCCAGACGGCCCGCTGCAGGCTGGCGGAGCGCTTCACCGCCTCCGCCAGGGCGACCGCCGCCACCCCGTCCGCCATCGAGACGAGCGGCGCCCTGCCGCCCCGTACGGCCTGGAGGAAGGCCTTGAGTTCCCTCAGCAGCGGCTCGGCCCGGTCGATCCGGTAGCGGACCATGTTGCCTTCGCTCACCCCTTGACGCCCTGACGCGTCGGACCAGTAGCCGACGTGGCTGTTCTCGTAGAAGTACAGGTCCTGGTTCAGCAGGTCGATCCGGTACATGCCTCCTTCGCCGACCAGCCGCATCTCCCGGATCTTGGTCGGGGTGAGCCAGTTCACGTCGAAGAGGGCGATGGTGCCGTCGCGGAACCGCATCAGACCGGAGAACAGGTCTTCGTGCCTGGAGTGCATCCGCTGGGCGGTCTCGGCGTAGACCCGCTCCACGGGTGCGTCGATGAGGAACCGCACCACGTCGAAGTCGTGGGTGGCGAGGTCGACGACCACGCCGACGTCTTTGACCCGGTCGGGCAGCGGCCCGGTCCGGTTGGCTCGAAGCTGGAACACCCGCCCCAGTTCCCCCTGGTCGAGTCCTCGCCGCGCCGCCGACACCACCGGGTTGTACCGTTCGATGTGGCCGACCGTGCACACCAGACCCGACGCCTCCGCCCTGGCGGCGAGACGTTCGGCGACGTCGCGGGTCGCCGCCAGCGGCTTCTCCACGAGGAAGTGGCAGCCGGCGTCGATGACGGCGAGTACCGCTTCTTCGTGGGCGGAGGTGGGAAGGGCGATGATGACCGCTTCGAGCTCTTCCCGGCCGAGCATCTCTTCGTAGTCGCGATAGGTCCGAACCGACCGTGCCCGGGCGACGGCGGCGCGGGCGGCGTCGTCGACGTCGGCGACCGCCACCAGATGGGCCTCTTCCATCTCGGCGAGGACCCTGACGTGGTGTCGACCCATGTTGCCGAGACCGACGACCCCGACCCGTACGGGATCGAGAACGATGGCTTCGTCCTGTACGCTCATCCCACTCTCCTGCGTGGTCGTCTGTTCACCGGCCGACCCCCAGATACCGACATCCCGCGGCCTCGACCTCTCGACGATCCAAAACGCCCCTCCCATCGACGATCAGTGCGGGCGCGTAACGGCGCCAGTCTATCGCCCGGTATCGCCGATGGTCGGTCACCAGCACGATCACCTCCGCCCCATCGCCGGTCCCTGGGGGGAGCCCGAGTCGACGAAGTTCGGCGGGTGTGAAGTAAGGATCGGAGACGCCGACGTCGGCGCCCCGTGCCCGAAGGCAGGCGACGAGGGCGTGGGCCGGGGAGCTGGCGGCTTCTTTCACCCCTCCCCGGTAGCTGGCGCCGAGGAGATGGACGCTGGTCCCGGCCAGCGGGCCCACCTCTTTCTCGATGCGCCGAACCACCCATTCCGGCATCTCCTCGTTGATCCCTCGGGCGACGGCGATGAGCGGTGAACCCTGGGTGGAGGCCTGGAGCAGGTGGGGGTAGTGGGGGATGCAGTGGCCGCCCACTCCGACTCCAGGACGGTGGATGTGGGAGTAGGGCTGGGAGTTGGCGGCGTCGATCACTTCGGTGACGTCGACGGACCATTCGTCGGCGAACTTGGCGAGCTCGTTGGCGAAGGCGATGTTGAGATCCCGGTAGGTGGTCTCGGCCAGTTTGGCGAGTTCGGCGGTCTCCGAGGAGGCCAGCACCCAGACTTCGGCGGTGAGGTGGTCTCGGTAGAAGTCGGCGGCGGCCCGGGCCGAGGGGTCGTCGACCCCGCCGATCAGCTTCGGGTAGGTCTCGAGGTCGCGCCACACCCGGTTGGAGGACACCCGTTCGGGGCTGTAGGCGACCAGCACGTCTGAGGAGACGGAGCGGAGAGCCGGAGTGAAGCGTTCCCGGGTCGCTCCGACGGGGAGGGTCGTCTCGAAGACCACCAGGGTGCCGCCGGCGATGTGACGGGCGGTCTCGGCGACGGCCGCGTCGAGAACGGTGAAGTCGGGTGCGCCGTCTCGGGCGAGGAGCGGGACGAGCACGACGACGACGTCGGCGCCGGGGATGGCTTCGGCGTAGTCGGAGGTGGCTCGCAGGGCACCGGACGCCACCAGTTCACGGACGTGGTCGGAGGCCCCCGGCTCGGAGGGGACCGGACTCTCGCCCCGGTTGATCGTCTCGACGATGTCCTGGTCGACGTCGATGCCCATCACCTGTGCGCCGCGGTGGGCCAGATAGGCGGCGACCGGGAAGCCGAGCTTACCTTGCCCGACGACGGCGACTCGGGTCATGTCATCTCCTCTGCGATCTCTCTCGCCGCGGCGACGATCCGCTCGCGTTCGTCGCGCCCCACGCGGGCATGTACGGGGAGGGCGATGACTTCTGCGGCGGCTCGTTCCGCGGCGGGACAGTCTCGGCGGGCGTACCCACCGAATGCCTTCTGATGGTCCAGTGGGGTTGGATAGTAGACGTCGGCGCCCACGTTACGTTCTCTGAAGGCGGCGAGCACGTCGTCTCTGATCTCGGCGGGGACCCGCACCACGTACTGGTGGAACACGTGGTGGGCGTCGTCGGGTACCTGTGGGGTGCGGAACATCTCGGGGAGGTGTTCGCTGAAGTAGCGGGCGTTGCGGCGTCGACGTTCGGTGGCTTCGGGGAGTTTTCGCAGCTGGACTCGCCCGATGGCGGCGGCGAGGTCGGTGAGGCGGAGGTTGAGACCCCATTCTTCGTGTTCGTAGCGGCTGACCATCCCGTGGTTGCGGAACCGGCGTAGCCGGTTGGCCACTTCGGCGTCGGAGGTGGTGACCAGTCCCCCTTCGCCCGTCGTCATGTTCTTGGTGGCGTAGAGGGAGAACGCTCCGATCCCCGTTCCGCCGGCGGGGCGGCCGGCCCTCCAGGCCAGATGGGCCTGGGCGGCGTCTTCGACGACGGCGAGACCGTGCCGGGAGGCGAAGGCTTCGACGGCGGCCATGTCGACCATCAGGCCGTAGAGATGGACCGGGAGTATCGCACTGGTCGCCGAAGTGACTTTGGCGGCGGCGGCGTCGAGGTCGAGGAGGAAGTGTTCGTCGATGTCGACGAACACCGGTACGGCTCCGACGGCGATCACCGCGTTGGCGGTGGCGGCGAAGGTGAAGTCGGGGACGAGGACCTCGTCGCCGGGCCCAACCCCGGCGGCGTGGAGCGCCGCCTGGAGGGCCACCGTACCGTTGGCGACCGCTACGACGTGTCCGATGCCGGCCGCTTCGGCGAACTCTTCTTCCAGGGCCTCCACTTCGGGTCCTTGGGCCAGGCGCCCGCTACGCAGCACCGCCAGCACGGCTTCTTCTTCTTCGACGCCGAGGTCGGGGGCTGCTATCGGGATGTGATCGTGTGTGTCCGCGAGCACTCCGGGCAGACTCCTCTGTGTTCTTCGGTTTCGAGACGGGCGCCACAGCAGCACACCCAGCCGACGACCCGCGCGGGGACTCCGGCCACGAGGGCGTGGGAGGGAACGTCCCTGGTGACGACGGCACCGGCGGCTACGATGGCGAATGCTCCTATTTCCACGCCGGCGATCAAAGTCGACCGTGCACCGAGGGATGCTCCCCGACCGACCCGCGTCTGTGAGATCGACCAGTCCTCACCGGACTTGAGAGTTCCGTCGGGGTTGATCGCCCGGGGTACCCGGTCGTTGGTGACGACTACGCCGGGGCCGACGAACACTCCGTCTTCGACGACGGCGCCTTTGAAGAGCAGCACCCCGGACTGAATCTTGCAGTGGGCCCCCACCACGACGTCCCGGTCGATGTAGGTGTGGCTTCCGACGGTGGTGCGGGACCCGATCCGTGCCCCTTCCCGCACCTGGCTGAACTCCCACACGATGGCCCCTTCGGCGATGGAGACGTCGGGCGACACGACGGCGCTGGGGGCGATCCATACGGAAGGGTGGATCCCCGCGGCGACCGTTTCGCTCTGTTGTGGCGTTCCATCACCCATCTAAGCTCGCGCTCGCTTCGACAACGCCACCCCCGGTGGCCCCCGCAGTCTAGGAGTGCCGACGCCGTGCCTTCGCGCAACGCCACCCACCGGGTGAACCCGACCTGCGACGACGGCTCCGTCGCCGGGTCCCTCGCCGGTGCCGTCACCGTCGCCGCCCTCCCCCTCTTCGTCGTCTCCCAATGGTTCGCCATCAAGTGGGGACTCCCGGCCCGACCCGTCTTCAACCTGGTGTTCCTGGCGGCGGCCTCGGTGATCGTCGTCGCCGGGTACGGGCGACTCCGCAGTATCCGGTGGGAGGTGGCCATCTGGCTCGGCCTGGTCGCCGCCCCCCGCCGCCGGGCGGTGGATACGGCCGTGACGGTGGCCGCCGCCACCGGAGGGGTCTTGGCGGCCACCGCCGTCGTCCAGCTGGCGGCCGGAAGAACCGGATACGTCCTCTTCGGCCAGGACCTGGCCTATCCGAGATGGTGGGAGCGAGGTCGGGCCACCGGCCTCGTCGCCAACCCCGGCCGCCTCGCCCAGGTGGCAGCTTCGATCGTCCCGATGGTGGCTCGGCGGGGACGGTGGTGGGTCGCCGCCGCCGCCACGGCCGGGGTGGCGGCGGCCGCTTCGGGAAGCCGCACCGCCGTCGGAGCGGGGATCGTCCTCGCCGTCTCGGCGATGGTGATGGGCAGGTGGTCGGGCCGGGCGGCGATGCTCGGTGGCGCAGTCGCCCTGGTCGTCGCCTTCGTGCTGTTCCAGACCCTGGTTCCCGCCGCTCGACAGGACCTGGCCGCACGGGTGGAGGCGACGGTCTCCGACAGTGCCGGGGCGCTCACCGACGTGCGGGTCGCCAACCTCCGATCGGGCCTGGCCCTCCTCTCCGACCGGCCGATCCTCGGGGCCGGTCCCGGCAGGTTCGGCTCCACCACCGCCTTCGCCACCCGCTCGGAGCTGCACGAACGCTACGGCCTCCCCGACGTCCGCTCCCCCGAGTTCGTCGAGGAGCTGCGACGCCGGGGCGACGACCGGGAGATCGATGTGGGTGTCGCCCAACTCGATCTGGGTTTCCTCCAGGTCGCCACCGAGCTGGGCCTCGCCGGCCTCGCCCTCCTCGGAGCCTTCCTCGCCGCCCTGGTGGTGCGGGCGTGGCGTGCCCGTTCTCCGGCGGCGCTGGGTTTGGTGACGCTGGCCGCCCTGTTCTCGGTCACCGGGCCGGGAATCGTGGATTTCTCGTTGGCGGCGCTGGTGTTCTGGTGGTTCGGTGCGACGGTGTCGGACGGGAACCGTGGCTGATCCCCTGCGGGCCGGTACCGGCGGTGCCTCCCCCCGTCTGCTTCACTCGGCGTTCTGGACGCTCCTCGGTCTGGGCGTCACCGGCGCCGTCCGTTTCAGCGTCAGGGTGGCGGCGGACGCCGCGTTCGGCGTCGTCGGTCTGGGGATGGTGACGGCGGCGATGGCGATCGCCACCATCGCCACGATCCCCGGCGCGGCCGGTATGTCGGCGGGGATCACGAAGCTGGTGAGCGAACTCCGCGGTGGCGGCGACCCCGGCCGGGCGAATCGTCTGGCCCGCCGCTCGGCGGCGTTGGTGGCGGCCCTCTCCCTCGCCGGCGCCGCGGCCGGCGCCTGGTACGCGGGCGTGGACGAGGCCCTCGGCGGCGCCGGGCTGCCGGGTCGGGTCGCGGTGGCGGTCCTCACCTTCGTCTTCGGGATGTATCTGGCGGGCAAGGCCGTCGCGTTCGGTTTGGGGAGGATCAAGACCTATTCGGCCGCCGAACTGGCCGGGGCGCTGGCCTTCGCCCTCGCGGTGGGGGTGGCGGTGGTGGCGGGGACCTCGGTGTGGTTGTTCTACGCCCTCGCCGCCGCCTATCTGCCGGTGGCGGCTCTGACCGCCCTCGCCCGTCCCGGGGCCGACCCCGGTCGGGACGGGCCGCTCCCCTACCG
>WFOA01000104.1 GCA_015488325.1 Acidimicrobiia bacterium
CAAACGCCGTAAACGAATTCGCCCCACCAACCCGCTCAGCCAACACCTTCGTAATCGCCGCCGTCAACGTCGTCTTCCCATGATCAATATGACCCATCGTCCCCACATTCACATGCGGCTTCGTACGCTCAAACTTCGCCTTCGCCATGGGGCTGATCCCTTTCTCGACGTCGCGTATGGGTGTTCCGTAGCGGCGGGCAGACTCGAACTGCCGACCTCTCGATTATGAGTCGAGCGCTCTCACCAGCTGAGCTACGCCGCCGTGGTCGCCGACCCGCCGGGCAGGCCGCCGACGGAGCTCAGACTACCGACTCCGGGGGACATGTCCCCCACAGCCGGTCGTGCTCCTCTTGTCCTACGGCCGGTCGTCCGGCCGCCGAGCCCCCTTCCGGATTCGAACCGGAGACCTCCTCCTTACCATGGAGGCGCTCTGGCCAGCTGAGCTAAGGGGGCCGGCCCGCCCACAGGCGTCGGTGCCGGGAGAAGGATTCGAACCTCCGAAGGCAACAGCCGGCAGATTTACAGTCTGCTCCCTTTGACCGCTCGGGCATCCCGGCACGCCCCGAGTACACCCGCGGGGCGCGGGAAGTGTAGCGAATCGGGCCGTTTGGGTACAACGCCGCCACCGGGCGGTCTCTGCCCGGTCAGGCATCGGGATCGTCGGGGATGCGGAGGCCGACGGCGGCCACCGCCAAGACGACGCCGAGCCCCAGGGCGGCGACGCCGACAGCCCCACCCGAGGCGACGGCGATAACGACGAGCGTCGCCCCACCCCCGCCGAGGAGACGGCGGACCCGGCGGAGGATCTCCGCCCGGCGGGCCGCCGGAACCTCCCCGAATCCGCCCGCCGCCTCCAATCTGGCCAGGTTGCGTCGCAACATGGAGGAGAGCCACCAGACCACCCCGGAGATGTAGCTGACCGCCAGGCCGGCCCACGGCGGGCGGACGAGCACCGTCGCTGCCAGGCCGGCGACCAGGCCGGCGAGAAGCCAACGTCCGGCACCGCCGAGGTGGGCCAGGGCCCAGGCGGGACCCCGGGTCGCCGACCGGACACTGAGATAGGCGCCCCACCCGACGGCGACCGCCGTGGCGAGACCGACGAGGGCGACCGCGCCGGTCCGCCCGAGCTCGATCACCGAATCCCGTAGGCGAGCTCTTCGAGACGCCGGATACGGTCGGCGATCGGCGGATGGGTGGAGAACATCGTCCCCAGACCGCCGCCCCTTTCACGCCGACGGAGCGCCTTGAGGGGATCGGCGATGAAGAGCTGACTGACTGCCGGGTTCACCGCCATCGGGATGCGGGAGGTCCCGGCCTCCAGCTTGCGGAGGGCGTTCGCCAACGCCAGGGGCTGGCCGGTGATCTCCGCCGCCGAACGGTCCGCCTGGTATTCCCGAGAACGGGAGATGGCGAGCCGGATCAACATGGCCGCGATGGGAGCGATGAGGATCGCCACCAGGGCGATGACCCCGCTGAGGGCGTTGTCGCGACTGCGACGTCCACCCCCGAACCAGAACGCCATGCGCGCGAAGATCGACAGCGCGGCAGCCAGCATCGCGGCGACCGACGAGATGAGGATGTCCCGGTTGCGGATGTGTGCCAGCTCGTGGGCGAGCACCCCCGTCAGCTCTTCGTAGCTCATGAGCTCGAGGATGCCCCGGGTGACCGCCACGGCCGCGTGCTTCGGGTTCCGACCGGTGGCGAAGGCGTTCGGTTGGGGAGAGTCGATCAGGTAGATGCGGGGCATCGGCATCCCCGTCTGCGTGGTGAGGGTGCGGACGATCGAATAGACCTGGGGGAGATCGGCTTCGGTCACCGGCTTGGCCCGCGACGCCGCCAGCGCCATCTTGTCGCTGAAGAAGTAGGCGAAGAAGTTGAGGCCGGCGGCGAACAGCAAACCGATGTAGAACCCGCCGGTGTCGAACAGGGTGATGCCCAGCCACCAGACGAGGGCCGACATCAGCCCCAGCAGGGCGACGGTCTTCAGGTTGTTCATAGGTGCAATGGTACCGGGATTCCCGCTCAAACGAGGGTCGCCGCACATCGCCGAGCGGTGACGGAGAGTGGGAAAAACCTCACTTTCGGCGGCATCGCCGGCCTCCGCTCACTAGAGTCGCACCGGATGCGGACACCATGTCGTGTCCGCCCAGGGACCACGAGTGGAGGGAGTCAGCGTGAAACGCATCACCGCCCTGCTGGGCGTCGTCGCCATGGTCGCCGCTGCCGCGGTGCCGGCAGCAGCCACCGGGAACGTCGACCGATCCGATCCCCGGCAGACGAGTCGCCGGGCGATCGACCTCGACCGGACCGACCTCCTGGCGGCCCAAGACACGATCAAAGTGTTCGTACAGCTCTCCACCCCGTCGGTGGCCGACTACGTCGCCTCCGAGCTCGAGGCCGGCCGGCCCGAACCCTCCGAGGCCGCCCAGAAGGCCCATGCCCGGAAAGTCGAGCGGGAACACGACGAACTCGAAGACGACGTCGAACAGGCGGGCGGCGAGATCGTCGCCGAGATGACGGTCGGTGCCAACGGCTTCACCGTCGAAGTCAGCCCCCAGGACCTGCCCAAGCTGGCGGCCATCCCCGGCGTGGTCTCGGTGGCTCGAGTGACCACCTTCACGCCGGCCAACGAGACCAGTGTCCCCTGGATCGGCGCCCCCGAGGTGTGGGACACCATGGGCCTCACCGGTGAAGGGGTGACGATCGCCGTGATCGACACGGGGATCGACTACACCCACGCCACCTTCGGCGGATCCGGCAACCCCGACGACTACGCCAACAACGATCCGACGATCATCGAACCGGGGACCTTCCCGACCGCCAAGGTGATCGGCGGCTGGGACTTCGCCGGCACCTACTATGACGCCAGCGGGAACGTCGGGCCCACCACCCCGACCCCGGATCCCGCCCACCTCGACGGCAACGGCCACGGCACCCACGTAGCCGGCACCGCCGCCGGGATGGGCGTTCTGGCCGACGGATCCACCTACATGGGCCCCTACGACCCCTCTGCATACGAAAACCACACCTTCGAGGTTGGTCCGGGAGTGGCGCCCGAAGCCCTCATCTACGCCTACAAGG
>WFOA01000105.1 GCA_015488325.1 Acidimicrobiia bacterium
CGGATCCACGGGCCGATCGGCCTCGACATCGGGGCGGAGACCCCCGGCGAGGTGGCGGTGTCGATCCTCGCCGAGATGACCCGGGCCCGTTACCGGGCCCACGAACCGCTGGAGCTGCGGGGCGAGGTGCGGCGGATCGGACGGTGAGGAGACGCCGGTTCGGGGGTGTCACGGACCGTCGTCGACCAGCTCTACGAGGTCGGAGACCACCAGGTCGGCGCCGGCCCGGAGCAGCGGTTCGGGATCACCCCGGCGGTCCACACCCACCACCAGCCCGAACCCGCCGGCCCGTCCGGCCTGTACGCCGGCGACGGCGTCTTCGGCCACGACCGTCTGTCGGGGGTCGACCCGAAGACGGCGGGCGGCCTCCAAGAAGGCGTCGGGAGCCGGTTTCCCCGCCAGACCCAGGCGGGCGAGGTCGGCGCCGGTGACGACGGCGTCGAAGTCCCCGAGCCCCGCCGCCTTCAGCACCTCGGCGGCGTTGGCGCTGGACGACACGACGGCGGTGCGCAGCCCGGCCGATCGGATCGCGGTCAGGAACCTCACCGACCCCGGATACGGCGTCACCCCTTCCGAGGCGAGGACGGCGCGGACGATCTCGTTCTTGCGGTTCCCCAACCCACAGACCGTCTCCGAGGTGGGAGCGTCTTCGGGTGTCCCCCATTCCAGCTCGATCCCCCGGGAGGCGAGGAAGGCGGCGACCCCGTCGTAACGGGGTTTCCCGTCGAGATGGCGTCGGTAGTCGACCTCCAGGTCGAAGGGGGCCGACCCGTCGGCGCGGCGTTCGAGGAACTCGTCGAACATCGTCTTCCACGCTCGGGCGTGGATCTGCTCGGTGGGGGTGAGGACACCGTCGAGGTCGAACAGCACCGCCGCGTAGGCGTCCCAGGCGACGGAGGTTCCCATCGCCTAACCCTTGGTCCCCGACGTCGCCAGCCCTTGCACGAAGTACCGTTGGAAGATGAAGAAGATCACGGCGATCGGGATCGTCGTGATGATCGAGCCCGCCAGGATGGTGTTCCACGGCGGGGCCTCACCGAACGCTCCCCGAATCCCGGCCAGACCCACGGTCAGGGTCTTCAGGTCCGGTTCCGAGGGGGCGGCGATGAGCATGTGCATGAACTCGTTCCACACGCCCTGGGTGGAGAGGATCGTGAGGGCGATCAGGCCGGGGGCGGCCATCGGCAGCATGATGTGGCGGAACACCTGCCAGGTGCTCGCCCCGTCTACGGCGGCTGCCTCTTCGATCTCCCGGGGGAGCTGTTCGAAGAACTGTTTCATGAGGAAGATCCCGAAGGCGTCGAAGGCGAGGGGCAGGATGAGGCCGGCGTAGGTGTTGAGGATCCCGAGCTGGCGCATGACCAGGAACCGGGGGACGAGGAGAACCACGCCGGGGACGGCCATCACGGCCACGACCATCGCGAACAGGAGACGCCGACCTCGGAACCGGAGCCGGGCGAGGGCGTATCCGGCGGTGGCGTCGAGGGTGAGGCGCAGCACCACCACCGCCACCGTCGTGATCGCCGAGTTCAAGGCCCAGCGGGGGAACCGAATCTGGGGAGAGTTCAACCGGGCGATGCCCTCCAAGGTGGCTCCCCCGAATTCGGGGGAGGGGAGCAGCGCGACCGGGTTGGCCTGGATGTCGGGCAGGCTCTTGAACGAGCTGGCGATCGTCAGCAGGAACGGATAGATGAAGACCCCGGCGAAGAAGACGAGGACGCCGTAGCCGAAGAGACGCCGGGCGACGGTTCGGAGGAGGGACGGCTGCGTCATCGCCTCACGTCTCCCCCGTCTCGGCCACGATGCGGCGTTTCATCCAGTCGAAGATCATGATGATCAGGAACAGCACCACCGCCATCGCCGCGCCGAGGGCGGCCGAGTTGTTCTGGAAGGTCTGGAAGTAGATCCAGAAGGCCGGGGTGATCGTGGCTTTGCGGGGGCCCCCGAAGGTGGCCACGAAGATCTGGTCGAACACCTGCCAGGTGCCGATCAGGCCCAGGGTCACCACGAAGTAGATCGTGGGTTTCATCATGGGCACGGTGATGTAGCGGAACCGTTGGAGGGCGGTGGCGCCGTCCACGGTGGCGGCTTCCTCGATCGACGGCGAGATGCTCTGGAGTCCGGCCAGGAAGATCAGCATCATCGTCCCGGTGGTCGTCCAGGTGACGAGGAGCATGATGGCGGTCATCGCCACGCTCGGACCCGAGATCCACTCCCAGATCTCCAGGGAGAAGACCTCGGTCTGCATCCATCCGGGCGGTTCGTCGACGCCGAAGACCCCCAACAGGTTGTGGATCAGGCCATTCGAGTTGTCGAACCAGTTGATGTCCTGGAAGGGGAGGACGGCGTTGACGAGGCCGCGGGTCTGGAAGAGGAACACGAAGATGAGGGTGATCGCCACCGAGCTGGTGATGGACGGGAAGTAGTAGGCGGTACGGAAGAAGCCTTTGCCCTTGAGGAACCGCTGGTTGAGGATCACCGCCAGGACGAAGGCGAGGAAGGTCTGGGCGGGCACGACCCCGACGACGTACCAGAAGTTGTTCCGGATCGACCGGGCGAAATCCTTGCGGCGGAGCCCGTCGTCGACGAGGAGCTCCTGATAGTTCTCGAAACCGATCACGTCGGATTCGAGGGGCGGGGTGAGGCCCGACCAGTCGGTGAGGCTCACCCACACGGTGAACAGGATGGGCAGGACGAGGAACACGATGAGGCCGGCGACGGCGGGCAGGGTGAACAGCCAACCGACCACGCCTTCCTTCGGGTCGAGGCGGGCTCGGCTGTCGACGGGGTCGGGGGTCCGCCGTCGACGGCGGACCCCCGACCGTTCCCCTGCGTGCGGACCCCGGGCCATCACGTACCTCTCGTGTGCTCAGCCGAGTACGTCTTCCCCGGCTGCGGTGACTTCGTCGATCAGCTCGTCCACGGTGACGTCGCCGGCCACCAGAGCTTCGGCCTGTTCGTTGAACACACCGATCAGGTCACCTGCTCCCGGTTTGAGGGCCCACCGATGGGCGTATGCCGCCCCGTCGAGGAAGGGCTTCAGCTCGGGACGGGGTGCCAGCCAGTCGGCGGCCACCGACTCACGGGCGGGCATCACGTTGAACGCGCTCGTCCAGGCCAGCGAACCCTCCCGGTTGGTCAGGTAGTTGATCAACGCCCAGGAGGCCTCCGGGTTGGGGGCGTCCACCGAGACGGCGTAGCAGACGGTGAAGGCGAAGGTCCCCGGACCAGCCGGACCGACCGGGAGCTCGGCGACGGCGAAGTTCCGGTCGGGGAAGACGTCCTTCAGGTACCCGACGATCCAGTTCCCTTCGATCGTCATGGCCGCCTTGCCCTGACCGAAGGCCTCGCCGGCCCATCCGGCGTCCACCGCCTGGGGTTTCACCGCCGAGCCGCTCTGGTAGAGGTCGGCGACGAACTGGAGGGCCTGGCGGGCCTGGTCGTTGTCGAGGGTCACCTGGGTGACGGCGTCGTCGGTGAGGGCTACGCCGTTCTGGAACAGGAACACCCCCCAGCGGGGATATTCGACACCCATGGTGAGCCCGGCCTGGGCGGTCCCGGCGGCGATCTCCTCGACCGAGCCGGTCGTCAGCGCCTCGGCGGCGGCGGCGAGCTCCTCCCAGGTGGTCGGCACGGCCACTCCTGCCGCGTCGAGGGCGTCGGGGTCGTACACGAGGGCCAGGGTGGAGAAGTCCTTCGGCGGGCAATACCAGGTCCCCTCGTACGTGAACGCGTCACGCAGCGACGGGTAGATGTCGTCGGGATCCTCGATCGCTCCGTCGGGGATCGGCGCCAACACGCCGGCGCTGGCAAGATCGGGCAGCTTGAAGCTGTCGACGTAGAACACGTCGGGCGGGTCGCCTGCGGCTAGCGCTGCCTGAAGCGTCGCGTCATACTCCGCCTGGGGTTGGAACTCTGCGGACGCACCGGTCTCGTCGTTGAAGGCAGCGACGAGATCCGAGAGTGCCTGGTTCTCGGCGTCCGAAGAGGACCAACCCCACAGTTTCAGCTCGACGCCCTCCAAGGTGCCTTCCGCCACCGAGGTGGTCGTCGCCGAGAGGGTGGTCGTGGTCGCCGGGGCCGTGGTGGTGGGTGAGGACGTCTCCGGGGTCGTGGTCTCCCCGGCGTCCTGACCGCCACCGCAGGCCGCCAGCACCAGCGCCGTCACCGCGAATACGGCCGGCCATCTCATCCTGTGCATGCTTCCTCTTCCTTTCTCTCCCGGGAAGGGGTCCGCCCCTTCACCTCCGTCATGGGATCTCGATGTCATGGAGCTCCCCTCGGTACACACACGTGAACGCCATCGACGACCAGTGGGACGGCAGCCGGGGGTCGGTGGTCGGTCCGCCGCACCCCAGCCCGAGTCCGGCGAAGCCGAACAGGGCGGCCTGGAGGAGTCCCCCCTGGCAGGCGGCGTGGATGCCGTCGACGCCGTTGCCCATCGTGTCCTCCAGGTCGATGGCGGCTGCCCGCAGGAAGAACTCGTAGGCGGCTTCGGGGTCTCTGAGGCGGGCGGCCAGGAGGGCGTGGATCGGCAGCGACAGCGACGAGCCGTGGTCGGTCTTGGGGAGGTAGTACGACCAGTTGACGGTTCCGCTCCCGGCCAGGTCGGCTTCGTCGGGCAGAAGCGCCATCGTCATCAGCACGTCGGGTTGTTTGATGACCGCCGTGCGTTGGAGCCGCTCCTCTCCGAGCAGGTCGTAGATCGCCCTCGTCCTCGGTTCGAAGGCTTCGAGGTCGAGGGGCTCGAGATCGAAGAATCCGGCGTGTTGTTCCCAGACGCCGTCGGCCGACCGGCGGAGCACCACCCGGTCGGCGAGGTCGGCGTAGCCGAGGACCTCGGCTTCGGTGACGCCGAGGCGGGCGAGCAGCGCCTCCGCCGAGGCGGGGGAGCGCTCGTGGAGCCACCGATACACCGACGTGGCCTGCCGGAGATGCCAGGCGGCCAGCAGGTTCGTGTAGAAGTTGTCGTCGACGTGGAGGTGGTACTCGTCGGGCCCGATGACCTTGCGGAGGTGGAGCCCGTCGTCTTCCGCTTCGAGACGGCTCGCCCAGTAGACGGCACCGTCGAGGGTGATCTCGGCGCCTTCGGCTTCGAGGAACTCGTCGTCTCCGGTCCAGCGCCAGTAGTGGTCCGCCGCCCAGGCGACGTCGGCGGTGATGTGTTCTTCCTGCTCGCCCGTCCAGATCCGGATGGGCGGCCCCGACGCCGGGGAGGTCCACTCGGGGGTCACCTCGTCGCCGGTGTCGGCGGACTCCCAGGCGTAGAAGGCGCCTCGATGGCCGAGACGGGCTGCCTTGCGGCGTGCCCCGGGGAGGCCGCGGTATCGGTATCCGAGGTGGGTGCGGGCCAGGTCGGGCTGGGTGACGGTGAAGTAGGGGACGACGAAGACGTCGGTGTCCCAGAAGACGTGGTGGCGGTATCCGAACCCGGACATGAGGCGGGCCCCGATCGCCGCCCGTGGGTCGTCCGGTGAGGCGGCGGCGATGAGCTGGAATGCGGCGAACCGCAGGATCAACTCGGCGTAGGGGTCGCCGTCGATGCGGATGTCGGAGGTGCGCCATCGGCGTTCCCAGGCCGCCCGGGAAGCGTCGGCGAGGGCGGCGTAGTCGGTGCCGGCCGTTGGGAGGAGTGCACCGGCGTCGGCACCGGCCTGGTAGGCGACGACCTTGGTGACCCTCACCGACGCTCCCGGGTCGATGACGAGGGTGGAACGGAATCGGGGATGTTCGAGGTCGTCGACGTAGGCGGGGTCGGCGAGGCCCCGGACGTGGCAGCGAACCTGTAGGCGGTGGCGACGGTCGACGCTCTCGTAGTCGACGCCGAAGGTGTGGTTCCCGATCCGGGAGGCGTCGAGGGGACGGAAGGCGGGGACCCGAGGTGACGGGATCCCACCTTTGATGCCCGTCTGTACGTTCACTTCGACGGGGTCGGTGAGGGCGGTGACGTGGACGTCCAGGGCCGCCAGGTGGGGTTCCGCCATGGAGAGGATGCGGCGGAACTCGACCCGGATGGTCCCGGTCTCGGCGCCCCGCCACAGCACCGTCCGGCGCAGCTCGCCGGTGCGGAGGTCGAGGGTTCGCCGATACCCGGCTGGGGGATGGGCGACGAGGTCGAAGGGTTCGCCGTCGACGGTGAGGGAGAAGTCGGTCCAGTCGGGGGCGGCGCCGAGCACGGGCAGCTCCCCGGGGGGCTCCACGAAGAGTCCGTTGACGAACGTCGCCCGGCGTTCGCCGGGACGGAACTCCTCGAAGGCTCCCCGGGTCCCCAGGCGGCCGTTGCCGATGGTGAAGAGGGACTCCCGCCACGGCGCCAGTTCGGGACGGAAACGATCCTCCGACAGGACCCAGGGATCGATCCGTCGGCTCACCTGCCACCTCCCGAGCTGGCGCGGACGATCAGCTCCGGTGTGACGAGGATCCCTTCGGGTTCGTGGTGGCCTGTGAGCCGGCGGGCCAGCATGTCCACCAGCAGCTCTCCCACCCGGTCGAAGGGTTGACGGACCGAGGTGAGGGGTGGTGAGGCCATCTCGGCGGCCGGGATGTCGTCGAAGCCGGTGACCGCCAGGTCGACTCCCACTTCGAGGCCGAGGTCCCGGGCTTCGAGGAGTGCCCCGATGGCGAGGGTGTCCTGGACGGTGACGACCGCCGTCGGTGGCGGTTCGGCGGCGAGGAGCTCGCGGAGGGCGGCCCGGCCCTCTTCGAGCCCGTTGACGGTACGGACGATACGGGGAGGGGGGAGGTCGGCCACCTCGAGGGCTTCGACGACCCCCGACACCCGCGCGTCCCCGGTCCTCGACCCTTCCGGCCAGGCGATGAGGCCGAAGCGTTCGTGGCCCTGTTCGACGAGGTGACGGACGGCCGCGGCGGTGCCCGCCGCGCCGTCGACGTCGACCCAGGAGAAGGTGTCGTCATCGCTGGTGCGCCCGAAGGCGACGAAGGGCACTCCTTGGTCGGAGAGGTAGGCGATCCTGGGGTCGTGATAGTCGGTTTCGGAGAGGATGAAGCCGTCCACGGATCCCCGACGGACCATGTCTTCGTAGACCGCCAACGGGTTGCCTCGGGGACGGTCGGCGGACAGGACGATCTCGAGGCCGTGACGGGCGGCTGCTTCGACCATCGAGTGCAGGAAGGCATCGAGGGTGGGGTTCCCGGCCGCCTGCACCGAGGGGAGGCGGTATCCGACGAGGTAGGTCCGTTTGCCGACCAGGCCGCGGGCGGCCCGGTTGGGGCGGTAGTCGAGGGCGCGGACCGCTTCCAGGACGCGTTCCCGCGTGGCTTCGGAGACGACGTGGGGCGTGTTGAGGGCTTTGGAGACCGTCGCCACCGACACCCCCGCCAGACGGCTCACGTCTTTGATGGTTGACCGGGGAGAAGACGTCGACCGGGGAGAAAACGTTTTCTGCTCGGAAGCCCCGTGTTCGTCCATGGTGTGTTGGTGCCCTCCACCGAATGGCCGAAAAACGTTTTCATACTGTAGTGCATCGCCGCTGCCGCCGCCAGCGGCGATCCCGCTACGGTGACGTCGTGACGCGCATCGCCGCCCTCGTGCTCGCCGCCGGTGGATCCCGGCGGCTCGGGCGACCCAAGCAGCTCGAACCGTGGGGCCGAACGACGCTCCTCGGTCACGTTGTCGACCGGGTGCGGTGTTTCCCGGTGGACGAGATCTGGGTGGTGCTCGGAGCGGAGGCCGAGCGGGTGCTCGCCGAGGTCGACCTCGACGGGGTGGGCGTCGTGGAGAATCCCGAATGGCCCGAAGGGATGGCGTCGTCGCTGCGGGTCGGCCTCGACGCCCTCACCAGACTGTCGAAGGCTGATGCGGTCCTCATCGTCATCGGGGACCAGCCCGACGTCGATCCGGGCGTCGTGGAGCGCCTGGTCGCCGAGTACCGCAAGACACGGCGCCCGGTGGTGATCCCCAAGTACCGATACACCTGGGGCAATCCGGTGCTCGTCGATCGCTCCCTGTGGCCCCGGCTCATGTCCCTGGAAGGGGACGAGGGGGCGCGTCGGCTCTTTCAGGCCCATCCCGAATGGGTCGAAGAGGTGTGGCTCGAGACGTTGCCGCCCCGGGACGTCGACACCGAGGCCGACGTCGAAGAGTTGCGGCCCCGACCACCCTTTTCCTGAGCGACCGTCTGCGAGACCGGGCCGGGGTTCGCCAACTATCCTCACCGCCGCATCGCCCGGGCGGCCCAGGAAGGAGCGAGATGGCGACGATCGACTCGATCGCGGGGATCGGTGTCAAACAGGCCACGAAACTACGTAAGGCCGGCGTACGCACCACCGAAGCGCTGTTGCGCCGGGCGGCGACCCGGTCGGGACGCAAAGAGCTCGCCGAACGAACCGGTTTCACCGCCGCGCAGATCCTCAAATGGGCCAACCGGGCCGACCTCATGCGGATCAAAGGAATCGGAGCCGAGTACGCCGACCTCCTCGAGGCCGCCGGGGTCGAGACGGTCCGCGAGCTCCGGCGACGGAGCCCGAAGGCGCTCACGGCCAAGATCGTGCAGCTCAACGAACGCAAGCGTCTGGTGCGGAGGCTCCCCACCGAGAAGATGGTCACCGCTTGGGTCGAGCACGCCAAGACCCTCGACCCGGTCATCAAGTCGTGACGCGCCGCTGGGGCCCCCAGGGGCCCCAGCGGGGAGGAGGAGGGGGTAGGTCTCAGGAAGCCTTCACGGTCTCCTCGGCCGCGGACTCCTCGGTGCCACCGGTCTTCTTCGTGGCCGGTTTCTTCGTGGCGGTGGTCTTTTTCGCCGCGGGCTTCTTCGTGGCGGTGGCCTTCTTCGCCGCAGGCTTCTTCGCCGCCGGCTTCTTCGCCGCCGGTTTCTTGGCGGCGGTGGCCTTCTTCGCCGCAGGCTTCTCGGCGGCCGCCTCGGCCTTGGGGGCTTCCGCCTTCTCGGGTCGGAAGTTCGCCCGCCAGGTGTTCAGCATGTCTTCGAGCTGGTCACGGAGCCTGCTCACCTGCTCCTGCATCTGGTCGAAGTCCACCTTGGCGGCGAGCTCGTCGACGACCTTGCCTTCGCTGAGGCGGCTGATGAGCTTCTCGCCTTCGGCGGCCCATTCGTCGAACTGTTTCTGGGCCTCGCGGGTGAGGTCCCGGGCGTTGGAGGTCAGCTTGTCGCGCAGCTCGCCAGCCCGCTCGGAGGCCACCTTGGCTACGGCCACCGGCGCTCCGACCGCGGCGTACAGGTACTTCTTGGTGTTCATGTCTCGCTCCTTGTCTGATCGTCCGCTGTGGTCTCGGTCTCGGCTCCTGCTTCGACCAAGGCCATGTACAGGTCCAGCAACACTTGTTTCTGTCGGGCGGTGAGCCGAGGGTCGGCGTCGACCGCCTCCACCACCGTCGGGGTGGTCCGGTCTCCTTCGATGAGCCCCGCCCTCGTGTAGAGGGTCTCGGCGGAGATCTCCAGGGCTCGGGAGATCCGCTTCAGGATCTCTGCCGAGGGCTTGCGGATTCCCCGTTCGATCTGGCTGAGGTAGGGGTTGGAGACCCCGGCCCGTTCCGCCAGCCGCCGCAGCGAGAGGTTGGCTCGCTCCCGCTGCTGGCGGATGAAGGCGCCCAGATCGGTGTGCTTGCTCTCGGTCACAACTGCAAGATACCGCAAGCGGTAAACTTTTGCAAGCGCGTGCTAGCAATGGTTCCGACGTTCGGTTCAGGCCGCGAAGGTCGTCCCCACCGCGAAGGCGACCACCGCCCCCACCCCGGCGATCGTCAGGTTCTCCAGGCCCGCCACGATCGGGTTCGTCATCGTTACCCTCGTCTTGGCGACTCCCACCAGGAACAGTCCGATCCCCGTCGCCACGGCCGACCCGAAGAAGGCGGCGTCGACGGCGGTGACGAAGACGAAGGGCAGCGTGGCCGGTGCCGACCCGACGATGAAGGCCAGTCCCGACGCCCACGCCGCCATGTATGGGCTCCGCCGCTCCGAATCCACCACCCCGAACTCGAGAGCCTGCATCGCCGCCAGCAGCCGGTCGTCGGTCGCCGAGAAGATGGCAACCGCCGTCTCCAGGTCGTCCCCGTCGATCCCCATCTCCGCGAACATGTCCCGGAGCTGCTGCACCTCCATGGTCCGATGGTGACGGATGTGGTTCTTCTCCAACGTCAGCTCGCGTTGGAGGACCTGATCCTGAGACTTGGTCGCCAGGTACTCCCCGAGGGCCATCGAGACGGCCCCCGCCAAGGCGCCGGCGACGGCGGTGAGGAGGACGGCCTTGGTGGACAACCCGCCCCCCACCACACCCGCCACCAGGAGGAAGATGGAGACCAGGCCGTCGTTCACCCCCAGGACGAGGTCCCGCCAATACTGGCGGGACGCGCCGACGTGGGGGACGTAGGGGACCGGCGGATCGGTGTTCGAAGGATCCTCGGTCGCCATCGACGACGAGTGTATCGCCCGGACGTCCAGGCACGGCGCCCACGGTCGTAACATGGCGACCCCGATCGCGGTGCGGCAGTGAGCTCGATGATCATCGTCATGAAACGAGACGCGACCCCCGACGACGTCACCGGCGTCGTCGAACGGCTGCGTTCGATCGGATGCGAAGCCCACGTTTCCGAAGGCCAGATCCAGACCGTCATCGGGGCGATCGGAGACCGAGATGTGATCAGCCGGCTTCCCTGGGAGGCGATGCCGGGTGTCGAACGGGCGGTCCCTGTGGTGAGACCCTTCAAGTTCGTCTCCCGGGACTTCCAGCCCACCGACACCGTCGTCGACGTCGGCGGCGTCCAGGTGGGAGGTGAACGGTTCGTGGTGGTGGCGGGCCCGTGCGCCGTGGAGAGCCGGGACCAGCTCTTTCGGACCGCCGAAGCCGTGGTGGAGGCGGGAGCCCGGATCCTGCGGGGTGACGCCTTCAAGCCGCGGACCTCCCCCTACTCGTTCCAGGGCCTCGGCGAGCAGGGCCTGCAGCTCCTCGCCGAAGTCCGCGACAAGCTGGGGATCCCCTTCGTCGCCGAAGTGCTCGACCCCCGCGACGTCGGGCTGGTCTCCTCCTACGCCGACATGCTGCGGGTCGGGACCCGGAACATGGCGAACTTCACGCTCCTCCAGGAGGTGGGTCGCCAGCCCAAACCCGTCCAGCTCAAGCGGGGATTCACCGCCACCATCGAAGAGTGGCTCAACGCCGCTGAGTACATCTACAAGGAGGGGAACCATCAGATCGTCCTCGTGGAGCGAGGGATCCGAACCTTCGAGACGGCGGCTCGCAACACCCTCGACATCACCGCCGTCCCCGTCCTGAAGCGTCTCTCCCATCTGCCGGTCATGGTCGATCCGTCCCATTCGGGTGGCCGCCGGGACCTGGTGCTTCCCCTGGCGCGAGCCGGAGTGGCGGCAGGCGCCGACGGCATCATGGTCGACGTCCATCCCGCCCCCGACACGGCCCTGGTCGACGGCGCCCAGGCGCTGCTCCCCGACGATTTCGCCGAGTTGATGGACCAGGTCGCCCGACTGGCCGCGGCGATGAACCGTCCCCTGTGAACATGGACCGTGTCGCCATCCTGGGAACGGGACTCATCGGCGCGTCCCTCGGGATCGCCCTGCGCGGTCGGGGCCATCGGGTCGACGCCTGGGATCCCGACCCTTCGTCTCGGCGGGGGGCCGAGGAGGTCGGGGCCGTCGACCGGATGCACGACCGGCTCGGCGACGCCCTGGACGGTGCCGACCTGGTGATCCTGGCGGGACCGGTCCAGGCCATCGTCGAGACCGTCGCCGAGATCGAGACCCCGGCCCTCGTCACCGACGTCGCCGGGGTCAAAGGCCCGGTCATGTCGGCGGTGCGTCCGGGCCTGCGGTTCGTGGGAGGCCATCCGATGGCGGGGAGGGAGACGGCGGGGCCGGCCGGGGCGTCGGGATCCCTGTTCCGGGGCGCCACCTGGGTGCTGACACCGGGTGGAGGTCCGGACGCCGACCTGGAGGCGATGGTGGAGCTGGTCGAAGGCATCGGAGCCGTCCCCCGGGTGATGGACGCCGCCACCCACGACGCCGTCGTCGCCGCCGTCAGCCACCTCCCCCAGCTCCTCGCCTCCGTTCTCGTGGAGACGGCCGCCACCCGGCCCGACGCGTTCGACCTCGCCGCCGGCGGATTTCGGGACCTGACCCGGGTCGCCCTGTCCGATCCCGGCTGGTGGGCGGAGATCCTCGTGGCCAACCGGGCAGAGGTCGCCGCCGCCGTGGCGGAGCTGGTCGCCGCGTTGGGTTCGCTCACCGAGCTGATCGAACGCGGTGACGTCGCCGCCGTTGCCGAAGCCCTCGGACGGGCCCGCAAGACCCGCGGATCCCTCCGAGCGCCGGTGGCGGCGGTCGGTGTGGTGCTCGAAGACGAACCGGGGGAGATCGCCCGGGTTGGTCATGCCCTCGAACGGAGCGGTGTCGACCTGCGGGACCTCCAGCTCCGTCACGCCACCCACGGCGGAGGTGGTGTCCTCACCCTTTCGGTGAGGGCCGAGGAGCTCGCCCGGCTCCGCGTCGCGCTGGAGACGGAAGGCTTCACGCTGCTGGGCTCGGCGGTGTGACCGGCGGGCCGCCACCCATCAGGTCGCAGAGACCGGCCGTGGCGGCGAGGACACCCACCTCCAGGGCCCGTTCGTCGATGGCGAAGGCCGCCGAATGCAGATCGACGGAGCGGTCCCCGGGCCGTGCTCCCAGGCGGATCAGGGCACCGGGCACGACCTCGAGGTAACGGGAGAAATCCTCGGCCCCCATGGAGGTGGCCGTGCCCGTCACCGCGTCCGGTCCGAGGACGGAGGAGAACGACTCGGAGAGGCGTCGAACCACGCGGTCGTCGTTCACAACCGGCGGGATGCCCCGGATGTAGTGGACGATCGCCTTCGCCCCGACCGGGGCGACCAGGTCGGCCACCAGCCGCTCCACGATCCCTGCCAGCTCGTCCCAGAGGTCCCGGTCGGCCGTCCGCACTGTCCCCGACAGCTCCACCGTGGTGGGGATGACGTTGTCGGCGGATCCGCCTTCGATCCGGCCGAAGACGAGGGTGGTGGGAAGACGGGCGTCGACCATCCGGCTCAGCAGCGCCGGGAGGTGGGTGACGACCAGTCCGGCGGCACCGATCAGATCGACGGTTTTGTGGGGCCGGGCGGTGTGCCCGCCGGGACCTTTCAACGTGATGTGGAACCGGTCCGCCGAGCTGGTGATCGGTCCGGAGAGGAGACCGACCCGGCCCGGATCGAGCCCCGGGTCGACGTGGAAGGCGAAGATCGACTCGACACCGTCGAGGACTCCTTCGCGGAGCATCTCGTAGGCGCCGCCCGGGAAGGTCTCTTCGGCCGGCTGGAAGATGATGCGGGCCCGACCCGGGATCTCCAACCGGGACAACGCCAGGGCCACGCCGACGCCGATGGCGGTGTGGGCGTCGTGTCCGCAAGCGTGCATCACCCCGGGGACCTCGGAGGCGAAGTCGAGACCGGGCGGTTCGGTGATCGGCAAGGCGTCGAGGTCGACCCGGAAGGCGTGGCGGGGCCCCTGCGTGCCCAGGTCGACGACGAGGCCGGGTCGGGGAGTCCGCAGACGGGGTTCGATGCCGTGACGCCGCAGCGTCGAGGCCACCAGGTCGGTGGTGCGGAACTCCTCGTTGGACAGTTCGGGGTGACGGTGGATGGCGCGACGGAGCTCCACCACCGTGGGAAGCACCGACGCGACGGTGTCTGAGAGGAGGGAGGTGTCCGCCATCGGGCGAGGAGGGTACACGGCGACCCTATCCTCGGCGCCATGCCGATGCGCGTGGCGGGGGCCCAGATCGACCTGACGGTGGGGGACCTCGAAGGCAACGAGGCGCTCATCGCCGACGCCATGACCTGGGCGGAGGCGGAAGGCGCCGACGTCCTCCTCCTCCCGGAACTGGCGGTGACCGGCTATCCGCCGGAGGATCTTGTCCTGCGGCCGTCGTTCGTGGACGACAACGTCGAAGTGGTGAGGCGTCTCGCCCGGCGCTCGGGGGAGACCGTCACCGTGGTCGGGTTCGTCGACCATGCCGATCCCAACCATCGGGGAGCCGTGGACGCCGTGCCGCGCCGGATCGCCAACGCCGTCGCCCTGGTCGGGTCCGGGCGGATCCTGGGGATCTACCACAAGGTGCTCCTCCCCAACTACGGCGTCTTCGACGAGGACCGCTACTTCTCGGCCGGGTCCCGGCCCGATCGCACCTGGGAGGTCGCCGGCGTTCCGGTGGGGGTGTCCATCTGTGAGGACATCTGGGTTCCCGACGGCCCGCCGCAGCGTCAGGCGGCGGCGGGGGCCCGCATCATCTTCAACGTGAACGCCTCCCCGTTCCACCGGGGCAAAGCGCACGAACGTGAGGAGATGCTTCGTTCCCGTGCCCGGGCCTTCGGTGCCCCGGTCGTGTACCTGAACCTCGTCGGTGGCCAGGACGAGCTCGTGTTCGATGGTGCCAGCCTGGTCGTCGCCGCCGACGGCACGGTGGTGCACCGTTCCCCGCAGTTCGCCGAGGACCGGTTCGTCGTCGAAGTGCCCTTCGCCGACGAAGAGCCCCGCCGGTGCTGCGTCGCTCCCCTCCTCGAGCCGACCGAAGAGATCTACCGTGCCCTCGTCACCGGCCTCGCCGACTACACCCGCAAGAACGGCTTCGACCAGGTGGTGGTGGGGCTGTCGGGAGGGATCGATTCGGCCCTCACCGCCACCGTCGCCGCCGACGCCCTCGGCTCCGACGGCGTCTGGGGGGTGGCGATGCCGTCCCGGTTCAGCTCGGAGCATTCGGTCCGCGACGCCACCCAGCTCGCCGCCAACCTCGGGATCCGATTCGACGTGATCCCGATGGACGGGATCTACCAGGCGTTCCTCGACAGCCTCGACCCCGTCTTCGCCGGGACCGAGTTCGGTGTGGCCGAAGAGAACCTCCAGGCCCGCATCCGGGGGGCGATCCTGATGGCGATCTCCAACAAGTTCGGCCCGATGGTGGTGGCCACCGGCAACAAGTCGGAGCTGGCGGCCGGGTACGCCACCCTGTACGGCGACATGGTGGGCGGATTCGCGGTCTTGAAGGACGTGTTCAAGACCGTGGTGTACGACCTGGCCCGCTGGCGGAACCGGCGAGGGGAGGTGATTCCCCGTTCGAGCATCGACAAACCCCCGTCGGCGGAGCTGCGTCCCGATCAGCGGGACACCGACTCCCTCCCCCCGTACGAGCTGTTGGACCCGATCCTCGAACGGTACGTGGAACAGGACATGGGCGTCGAAGAGATCGAAGCGGAGGGGTTCGACCCCGCGTTGGTGCGCCGGGTGGCGAGGATGGTGGACCGCAACGAGTACAAGCGACGTCAGGCCGCACCCGGCGTGAAGATCACGACGAAGGCCTTCGGCAAAGACCGGCGTCTTCCCATCACCAACCGCTACCGACCCTGAAGCGGGGCTGGGGTGCCGGTCGCTAGCCTCGGAGCCATGATCACCCTCATCGACGGGGAACGCACCGGCTCGATCTCGGTGGCGGACGGTGCCGTACTCCGGGGCGACGGCTGTTTCGAGGCCATCCAAGTCTACGGGACGGTGCCCTTCGCCCTCGACGACCACCTCGACCGTCTCGCCCGGAGCGCCGCCCTGCTGGAACTCGACCTCCCTCCTCGGGCGCTGCTCGGCGACTGGTGTCGCCTCCTCGCCGCCGAAGGGGGTGACGGCGTCATCCGGATCATCCTCACCCGGGGATCGGTGATCCCCGACTCCGACGTTCCCTCCCGTTGCATCGTGCTCCACCATGCATCCGAACCGGTACCTGCGCCCCTTCGGGTGCTTCCGGTGCCGGCACCGTGGCATTCGGCGGGACGGGACTGGGAGCTCGCCGGGGCCAAGACCATCAGCTACGCCCCCAACCAGGCCGCGACCCGCCGGGCCCGGCGTGCCGGGTTCCACGAGGCGCTGCTCCACGCCGACGACGGGACGATCCTCGAAGGCCCCACCTTCGCCATCGCCTGGGTCGTCGACGAGACGGTGGAGACGCCGACCCTAGACCTGAAGATCCTCGACTCCATCACCCGGCGGTTCGCCCTCGAGGACGCTGCACGCCTCGGGATCGCGGTCCGGGAAGGTCGGTTCCCCCTCTCGCGCCTCGCCGCCGCCTCCGAGGTGATGGCGTGGTCGACGACCAAGGAGGTCGCCGCCGTCGGAGCGGTCGGGGATCTGGTCTTCGAACCGGGTCCGGTCACGGCGGCGTTGGCGGACGCCTACCGGGAACGCATCACCGCCGAGGTTCGGGCAGGCGGCGGATCCGGTGCGTGAGGCGAGCGCCCGGGAACCGTTCGGGGGTTCGCCGTCGTTGTGAACCCGACGGCTGACGAGGAGGAGGTCGTGAGAAGGAGCATCGTGGTGGCGACGGTCGCCTTGGCCCTGGTGGCCGCCGCCTGCAGCCGTTCGGCGGAGCCGGAGCTGAGCGCGACCACCTCCAGCGTGGTGGCCCCACCCACCGTTCCGACGACCACCGTCCCCCAGGCGTCGGAGGGAGAGGGCACGACCACCACCACCGCCGGTGAGCCCGTCGAATCCTTCGAGGTGGTGGTACGGGAGGCGACCCCCGACGGTGAAGTCCTCTACGTCGTCGTCCCCCCCGGCTCCTACACCGACCTGGACCTCGAGGACTTCGTCCTCGAGATGGTGGAGTCGAACCCGGGCCTGTACGAGCTCTACGTCGTCGACGACCCCGACGCCGTCGACGCCCTGCGGACACCCCCCGACGAGCGCACACCCGAACAGCAGACCCTCCTCGAAGGCCACCATCTGGTCAGCCTGGTGGAGGGCAAGCTGGTCCGCTTCCAGGGTCCCTTCGCCGAGATGGGCGAGTTCGTCCTCGGGTCGTGACCTTCAGCGCCGGAGGATCGCCTCGGCGACCGCCAGGAAACCGGCGAAGCCGAGGAGGTCGGTGACGGTGGTGAGGAACAGGTTCGACCCGAGCGCAGGGTCGAAGCCGATGCGACGCAACGCCAGGGGGATGCCGGCACCGGCGAGGCCGGCGATGGTGAGGTTGGCCCATCCGGCCAGGAACATGGCCACGCCGATCCGGACGGGGTCGGGTTCGCCCTGGACCGCCTGCATGGTGTAGCCGAGCAGCCCGGCGAGGAGCCCGATGGCGGCACCGTTGGCGAGACCGATGATCGTCTCGCGTGAGATGACCCGCCGGGCTGCCTGGCCGGGTACGTCGCCGGCGGCGAGGGAGCGGATGACGACGGCGAGGCTCTGGGCGCCGGCGTCCCCGCCGATGCGGGCGACGAGGGGCATCAGGGCGGCCAGGACCACGAACTCGTCGAGGACGTCGGCGAAGCGGGAGATCGCCACCACCACCGTCGAAGAGATGGCCACGTCGAAGGCGATCCAGGGGAGCCGGGCGCGGATCGAATGCCGAACGGGTGTCCGGATCGTCTCTTCGATGCCCGCCCCCATGGCGGCGGCGAAATCCTCCGACGCCTCCTGTTGGACGGCTTCGATGACGGCGTCGGCGGTGACGATGCCGAGGAGACGCCGGTCGTCGTCGACCACCGGCACGGCGAAGAGGTGGTAGCGCTGGGCGAGTTCGGCCACCTCCTCGCGGTCGGTGTCGGGGGTGACCGCCACCGGGTTGGGGACCATCACCTCGTCGAGACCCGCGCCGGGCCGGGCGAAGACGAGGTCGCGGAACGAGATCACCCCGACCAGCCGTCCGCCGTCGTCCACCACGTAGACGTAGGACAGCTCCTCCAGCTCCTCGTGGAGTTGACGGATCCGCTCGATGGCTTCACCGGCCGTCATCCCGACGGGGAGGGTGGCCACGTCGGTGGTCATGAGGCCGCCGGCCGAATCGGGTTCGTATTCGAGGATGTCCCGGATGTCGGCGGCGGCCTCGGGAGTCATCGCCTCGAGGAGCAGCTCGCGGGTCTCCCGGTCGACTTCGGCGAGGATGTCGGCGGCGTCTTCGGGTTCGAGCTCCTCCAGGACCTCCACGACGGTGGCGGTGGGGAGCTCCTCGACGATGTCGGCGGCGTGTCCCGGGTTGATCTCCTCGAGGACCTCGGCGGCGTCCTCGGGTTCGAGATCGGCCAGCAGGTCCCCGGCGGCCTCCTCGTCCAGCTCCTCGAGGATGTCGGCGGCGTCCTCGGGAGTGGCTTCGGCCAGGGCTTCCCACTCTTCGGTGTGGGTGTCGAGGTAGTGCTCGACCTCGTCGGGACGGGTCCGGGCGGCGGCCCACAGGGTGCGGGCGAAGATGCGCGGTCGTCGAAGTCGCAGTTTCATGGGGTCGTCCCGGGCCGAAACCGACCGCCCGACGCGGTCCGGGTCAGGCTACCCGTCTTCAGTCCCGATAGGGCTGCACGTCCAGGACCTCCAGGGTGAAGGTCCCGCCGGGTGCCTCGTAGGTGACCGTGTCCCCGGGACGGGCTCCGAGGAGCGCCTCGCCGACCGGACTGGACGGCGAGGCGAGGAGATATCCGGGCACCTTGTTCTCGGGTGGCGCCACGAAATAGGTGAGTTCGTCCCCGTCGGAGTCCCTGACCTTCACCACCGACCCGACCACCACCTCGCCGGTGTCTTCGGCTTCGCGGACCTCGGCGGTGTGGAGCAGATGCTCGAGCTGGCGGATCCGGGCTTCCATGAGGCCCTGTTCGTTCTTGGCGGCGTCGTAGTCGGCGTTCTCGCGGATGTCGCCGTGGCTGCGCGCCTCGGCGATCCGCTCTTCGACCTCACGGCGGCCCACGGTCTTCAGATGTTCCAGCTCCTCTTGGAGCTTGCGGTAGGCACTCGGGGTGAGGAAGGTCGGCTGGTCGGTCATGGAACCCACGAGGATACCCGCGGCCGGCCCGTATCGGCCGTCCCGGCGCCCCCGGACGTCGGGGCCGCGGTTCGGTCGGGACGGCGCCGGGTCGCCGACGGCGAGGTGGCGCCGGACCGCGGGCTGCCCGTGGTGGAACGAAGCGGCTGCCGTTTCGGTCAACTCCCCGGGAGACGGACGACGAAACACGCCCCGCCGCCGTCCCGGTCGCCGACGTCGATGCGTCCGCCGTGGGCTTCGGCGATCGCCTTCGCCATCGCCAGTCCCAGACCCACCCCGTCCCCTCCCCGGGCCGGGTCGGCTCGGTAGAAGCGGTCGAAGATCCGGGGGCGGTCCGCTTCGGCCACTCCGGGGCCGCGGTCGGCCACTGCCACCGTCACCGAACCGTCGTCACCGCCGACGGTCACGTCGATCGGTTCTGCTCCATGTTTGCGGGCGTTGTCGACGAGGATCCACAGCAACCGCTCCAGGGCTGCCTCGTCGCCGTGGACGACGGCCGGGCCGTCGACGACGACGGTGATGTCGGCTCCGATCCGACTCGCCCTCGCCGCCACCGTCTCGGCGAGGACAGACATCGAGACGGGCCGTTCGTCGGCGGGGGGCGTGGATTCGGCCCGGGCGAGGGCGAGGAGACGGTCGGTGAGGTCGGCCATCCGGTCGGCTTCGGCGGCGATGTCGCCGACGGTTTCACGGCGTTCCGCCTCGTCGACGTCGGGGTGTTCGAGGAGGAACCCTGCGTTGGCGCGGATGGTGGTGAGGGGACTCCGGAGCTCGTGGGAGGCGTCCGCCAGGAACCGCCGCTGCGCCTCCAACGCGTCAGTCAGCTCACGGCGGGACGCCTGGAGGTGGTCCAGCATGGCGTTGAAACTGTCGGTGAGGCGGCCCACCTCGTCGCGGCTGCGGACCGGGGGGAGGCGGCGGGACAGGTCGCCGGTCTGTCCGATCTCGTCGGTGGTGGCCGCCAGGCGTCCGAGCGGTCGAAGAGCTCGTCCGGCGACGAGCCAGGAGACCGCCGTCGCTGCCAGCAGCGTGATCGTGGCGGACACCCAGATGACGGCCTGAAGGCCCGCCAGCTCTTCCGTCACCGACCGCACCGGTTGGGCGGCGACGATGGCGAGGGGTCCGGTCGGCGACGACCAGGCGACCGCATGGACGCGAACCTCCTCTCCGTTGGGGAGCCGGAAGGTACCCGCCGCCGACCCTTGGGTGAGGGTCTCGTCGATCATCACGGCGGGGACCTCGGGGGGGTCCCCGCGGTAGAACCCGGTGGCGTAGAGGACCGTGCCGTCTGCCGAGACGACTTCGACGAAGGGGTCGGTGTCGCGTTCGAGGTCGACGGCCACGACCGGCGGCCCGGCGGGAAGGTCGCGTTCCTGTTCGAGGCCGGCGACGACCCGCTCCGCCAGCCCGGCCAGAGCCGTCGCCTGCTCCTCGGGGGCGCTGGCCCGGGCGCCGGCCAAGAGCAGCGCTCCGAAGCCTCCCATCGCCAGGGCGGTGACGACCGCCCCGTAGAGGGCGAGGCGGAGCCGGATCGGCATCCCTCACCCTTCCTTGAGCACGTAGCCCGCACCCCGCACGGTGTGGATGAGACGGGGTGATCCGTCCGCTTCCAGCTTCTGGCGGAGGTAGCGGACGTAGACGTCGACGACGTTGCTGGTCGTCTCGGCGTCGAGTCCCCACACCCCGGAGAGGATCTGGGCACGTGACAGCACGATCCGGGGGTTGCGGAGGAAGAACTCGAGCACCCGAAACTCGAGGGCGGTCATCTGCAGGGGGCGGCCCCTTCGGGACACCTCCATCGCCGGGACGTCCATCTCCACGTCGGCGTAGCGGAGGACCTCCGCGGTGGTGGCGTCGTCCTCGACGTTCCGCCGGAGGAGGCTGCGAACCCGGGCGAGGAGCTCTTCGTAGGCGAAGGGCTTCACGAGGTAGTCGTCGGCGCCGGCGTCGAGGCCCTCCACCCGGTCGGCGATGGCGTCGCGGGCGGTGAGCATCAGGATGGGGAGGCGATCGCCCGCTCGGCGGATGCGGCGGCAGATCTCGATCCCGTCGAGGCCGGGAAGCATGATGTCGAGGATGACGAGGTCCGGGCCTTCCCGCGCTTCGTGCAGGCCCGCAGGGCCGTCGTGGACGACGGTGACTTCGTATCCCTCGTAGGCCAGGGCCCGCCGGATCGCGGCGGCGATCCGGCGGTCGTCTTCGACGACCAGGATGTGCGCCATGGGGTCATGTTGGCACCCGGAGATGAGGGGACGATGAGTCTTCGGCGTCAGCGGCCGGGCCGCCGGCCGGTGGTGAGGAGCACGACGACGGCGACGGCTCCGCCGAAGCTCAAGGCGACGGCGGCCGTTCCCAGCGACCTCCCGGGGGCGTCGGCGAGGTACCAGGCGCCCCAGGCGGCTGCGCCGCCGGCCGCCGCCACCGCCGTCGCCCACGTCGCCGGCCTGCGATGTTCCGGTCGCCGCCCCAGACCCCAGCCGACGACGGCGCCGTACGCCAGGGAGGCGATCACGAACCGGACGTCGTCGACGGGCATCGGGGGGAGGCTACCCCGGTTCAGAGGCGGGACGACTGCTCGTCGGGGATGGGTTCGGGGACCGGTTCCTCCTGCGGTGCGCGGGGGTCGGGTTCTGCGGGCTCCCATGCCGGGGCCACCAAGGGTTCGACGATGATCACTCGCCGTCGTTCTCCGATGTCCATCGTTGTCCTCCTTGTGTTTCCAGCCACCGTCCGATGGCTACCAGGTCTCCGTCGACGGGTTCCCAGGCTTCGTCGAGGTCAGCGCCGAGGGGGTCGTCGAAGAATTCGGCGACCGCTCGGGGGTCGGAGGTGGCGACCCTGCGACCCGCCGAGACGACCACCACCGCCGTCACCCGGGCGTGGGATGCCCGGTATCCGTGTTCGTGTTCGACCACCTTGCCGGACAGGGCCACCGCGCCGATGACGAAGTCGTCGGCGTCCTCGGTGAGGTGGACGTCGGCCAGCTCGTGGGGGGATTTCGCCGCGTAGATCCCACAGCCGTAGCCGTAGCCGGAGCAGGTACCGGCGAGGTGGGGGACGTCCTCGTCGTTCGGCGTCGGGCAGACGGCTTCGTGGGCGGGGTGGTCCCAGACGGTCCAGGCGCCGTGGAGCATGCCGTGTTCGACCCTCCACAGCCGGTAGCCGATCACCGGTGTCGGGGACCAGTGCTCGCCGTGGGCTCGGGCGGTGCGGTCGATGAAGTCCTCGAGGAGGGCGACGAGGCCCTTGCGGTAGCCGGCGATCTCGGCGGCGAGGGTGGCGGCATGACGTTCGAGCCGCGAGATCTCGTCGTGCAGGTGGGCGAGTTGGATCCGTCGTCGCCGGATGTTTCGCTCCAGGCGGTCGATCTCCGGCGGGGCCGGAACCTGGTACCGCCTTCGGTACAGGTGGTAGCGGCGGGTGAGGTACTCCAGTTCGTCGTGCAGCGGAGCGGTGGTCATCGGGCTCTCTTCGGGACCCGACCCAACCTACGGCATCGAACAGGTGTTCGTCAACCGTGATTCCGTGGTGAGATTTCGCGCACTGGGCCGGTGGCCCCGGCGGGTGAGGTGCGATCCCCCGATGGGGGGCTGGCCCGGCGACGGTCCGTGCCCTACGTTGGTGCCCCCGACGGAGACACGCTATGGCTCATCGACGGGTGCTCCTCGCCATCGCCGGGGACAGCGCCGCCGGCAAGACGACGATCAGCGACGGCCTGGCCGAGATCATCGGCCGAGACCGGGTGACGGTGGTGTGCTCCGACGACTACCACAAGTACGGCAGGAAGGCCCGGGCCGAACGCGACATCACCCCGCTCCACCCCGACTGCAACTATCTCGACATCCTCGCCCAACACCTCGAACTCCTCCGAGCGGGTGAACCGATCCTCAAGCCCGTCTACAACCATTCCTACGGGGAGCTCGACCCGCCCGAATACGTCGAGGCTCGGGACATCATCGTCGTCGAGGGCCTCCATCCGTTGGCGGAGCGTCGACTCCGACAGGTCTTCGACGTGAAGGTGTTCCTCGATCCGCCCCTCGAGCTGCGGACCCGCTGGAAGATCAGACGCGACGTGGCCAAACGGGGATACACCCCCGACGAGGTGCGGGCGGCCATGCAGCGACGGGAAGCCGACTCGAAGGCCTTCATCGCACCCCAGCGGGCCTTCGCCGACATCGTGGTGACCTTCTACGAGGGCGAGGGCAGGGCCGGAGACGACGAACACCTCGACGTCCGACTGGTCCTTCGGCCCACCCTCGCCCACCCGAACCTGGAGCACCTCCTCCCCCCCGACCACGGTCCGATCCGCCAGCGGCTGGGACGTGACGAAGGCCGTCCCGTCGACTTCCTCGAGATCGACGGTTCGGCGCCAGGCGAGGAGATCCGGCGGCTCGAAGACGCCATCTACGCCCATTTCTGGGGCGACCGGAACGCCATGCCGCCCGCCGTGGGGCGGGTCGACGAACGCCACAGCGGGCCCCTTGCCCTCACCCAGCTCCTCATCGCGGGGCACGTCCTCACGGCACGGTCGCTGGTGGCCGCCTGACGAATGGGTCGTCGGCCGCGGCGGTTCACGCCGCTCCGGCTTCGGCCTCCAACACGTGGCGGAGCTGGCGTACCGCGGCGGCCTTGCCGTCGGGATGGCCGAGGATGCCCGAGCCGGAGATGAACACGTCGGCGCCGGCCCGGGCGGCGTCGCCGATCGTGTGGGCTTTGATCCCCCCGTCCACTTCGAGCCGGGCGGTGGAGCCGATCTGGTCGAGCATCGCTCGGGCCCGGGCGATCTTGGGGAGCATCGAGCGGATGAAGGACTGTCCGCCGAAGCCGGGGTTGACCGTCATGATGAGGAGCAGGTCGATGTCGCCCAACACGTCGCGGATCGCCTCCACAGGTGTGGCCGGGTTGATGGCCACCGCCGGTTTCGCCCCTGCTTCGGCGATCAGCCCCAGGGTCCGGTGGAGATGCACGGTGGCTTCGGCGTGGACGATCACCGTGTCGCACCCGGCCCGGACGTATTCGGAGACGTAACGTTCGGGCTCTTCGATCATCAGATGGGCTTCGAAGGGGAGGTCGACACGTTCCCGACCCGCCGCCACGACGTCGGCGCCGAAGGTGAGGTTGGGGACGAACCGTCCGTCCATGACGTCCCACTGCACGCCGTCGACACCCGCCGCCTCCAGCTCGGCGAGTTCGTCTCCGAGTCGCATGTAGTCGGCGCCGAGGACCGACGCCACGATCTGGTGTCGGGTCATGCCGCCTCGTCCATGCCGGGATCGTAGGCGCCTCGGGCGGCGGCCGCGTTCGCTCGGGCCCGGTGCAGCAGCCGCCGTTGAGCGTCTTCGACCCGGCTCGGATCCCCCGCCCAGGTCTCGAGGGCTGCCCGCTGGAGCGCCCGCCCGTAGGAGAAGGTGAGGGTCCAGGGTGCATCGGGGAAGAGGCGGTTCATGGCGTCGAGCCGGACGGTGGCGTCGATGTCGGACTGTCCGCCGGACAGGAAGGCGATCCCTGCGACGTTGGGGGGGACCACCTCACCCAACGTCTCCACCGTCGCCCGGGCCACCTCGGCGGGCGAGGGCCGCTCGTCGGAGTCGAGCCCGGGCACGACCATGTTCGATTTGAGGACGATCCCCGACAGGTCGACCCGGTGGGTCGACAGTTCGGCGAACACCCGGCCGAGGACCCGGGAGGTCGCCTCGGCGCAGGCGCGAAGGCCGTGGTCGCCGTCCATCAGCACCTCGGGTTCGACGATGGGCGTCATGTCGGCCTCCTGGCAGAGGGCGGCGTAGCGGGCGAGGGCGTGGGCGTTCGCCTCGATGCACCCCCGGGAGGGTCGACTCTGGCCGACGGCGATCACCGCCCGCCATTTGGCGAAGCGGGCGCCCAGGTCTGCGTATTCGGCGAGGCGTTCCCGCAGGCCGTCGAGGCCTTCGGTGACCTTCTCGCCGGGGTGGCGGGCCAGCGCCGTGGTGCCGATGTCGACCTTGATCCCGGGGACGACCCCGGCGTACGCGAGGACCTGGGGCATGGGCGTTCCGTCGTCGGTGGTCTGGCGGATCGTCTCGTCGTAGAGGATCGCAGCCGAGATGTACTCGCCGAGCCCGGGGGTGGTGACGAGCAGCTGGCGGTAGCGGCGGCGCTGCTCTTCGGTTTGGTCGATGCCGAGGGCGGCGAAACGGCGGTTGCAGGTGCCGTTGCTCTCGTCCATGGCGAGGATGCCTCTGCCGGGGGCGACCATGCGGCGCGCCGTCTCCCTGTGCATGTGCTCCTCCCTGTTCGGCGTCGCCGGAAACGTATCGGCGGGCGGGGAGGTCGCCCATCCCGGAGTCGGGGGATCGGCGCTCACCGAGTCGGGGAGGTCGGTTCACGGCTTCGGTGATGGTCCCCGATGCTCGATGGTGGGGTGGCGCTCCGACGCCCACGACATGAGGGCGATGCGGAAGGCTTCGGCGGGGGCGGAGAGATGCCGGTCGGTCCGCCACACCACGTGCCAGCGTCGGTTCAGCGGGAACCCGGGAAGGGGCACCGACACCAGCGTCCCCCGTTCCAGGTCTTCTTCCACCGCCAGTTGGGGCATCACCGCACAGCCCAGGCCTGAACGGGCTGCGGCCCGGATCGCACCGTTGGAGCCGAGGGTCATGGTCCGGGGCTCGATGCCGCTTTGGGCGAGGGCCTCTTCGACGGCGGCCCGGGATCCGGAGCCTTCTTCCCGGATGAGCAGGGTGGCGTCGGCGAGGGCGGCGACGTCGTCTGCTCGGGCGAGGGGATGGGAGGGCGAGCAGACGAGGTGGAGGGGGTTCTCCAGGAACGGTTCGGCGTGGAGGTCGAGACCGCCGGGCGGTCGCCCCATGACGGCGAGGTCGACGACACCGTCGACGAGGTGCCGTCGGGCGTGGGCCCGGTTGGTGACTACGAGGCGGATGTCGACGGCCGGGTGTCGGGCGTGGTACCGCTCGAGGACTTCGGGGATCATGTGTTCCCCGGCGGTGGTGACGGCGAGGAGGCGGAGCCGTCCGGCCAGCTCCTCGCCCAGGTCGACGACGGCCTGACGCGCCTCGTCGAGGAGGCCGAGGATCCGGGTGGCGTACCGGTAGGCGGTCTCCCCGGCGGGGGTGAGGCTCCGGGCCTTGCCGCGGCCGCTGAACAGGGGGCTTCCCAGCTCCCGCTCGAGGGCACGGAGGGTGGCGGACACCGACGGTTGGGAGACGAACAGGTGGCCGGCCGCCCCGGTGACGCTGCCGGCACGGACCACTTCGACGAGGACTTCGAGCTGCCGGAGGGTGATCACCAGACCAAAGTACATAAAGAAGTGTTGATGGACAAATAGAAAACAATCGATTGGAACTTGCGTCTTCGGGGGGATACGTTGAGCGTCCCTGGCAGGAGGACCGATGACCGACCAGAGACTCTTCGACGCCGGAGTGAAGCCCTACCGTGACACCGGGTACTACGACCCCGACTACGTCCCGGCGGAGACGGACGTGCTCGCCGCCTTCCGTCTCACCCCCCAACCCGGCGTGCCGCCCGAAGAGGCAGGGGCCGCCGTCGCCGGAGAGTCGTCGACCGCCACCTGGACGACCGTGTGGTCCGACTACATGGTGGACCTCGACCGGTACAAGGCGAAGTGCTATCGGCTCGATCCCGTACCCGGACGTGACGGCCAGTACATCGCCTACATCGCCTACGACCTGGACCTCTTCGAAGAAGGTTCGATCGCCAATCTGGCGTCGTCGATCGTCGGCAACGTCTTCGGGTTCAAAGCCCTGCGCGCCCTGCGCCTGGAGGACCTCCGCCTGCCCGTCGCCTACCTCAAGACCTTCCCCGGTCCACCCAACGGCATCCAGGTGGAACGGGACCGGCTCGGCAAGTACGGGCGTCCCATCCTGGGGGCGACCATCAAGCCGAAACTCGGGTTGTCGCCCAAGATGTACGCCCGGGCGGTGTACGAATGCCTGCGGGGCGGGCTCGACTTCACCAAAGACGACGAGAACATCAACTCCCAGCCGTTCATGCGATGGCGGCACCGGTTCGAGTTCGTCGCCGAAGCGATCCGCAAAGCCGAAGAGGAGACCGGAGAACGCAAAGGCCACTACCTGAACGTCACCGCCCCCGACGTCGAACAGATGCTGGAACGGGCCGAGTTCGCCAAGGAATGCTCTCCGATCATCATGGTCGACTTCCTCACGGTGGGGTTCAGCGCCTTCCAGACCCTCTCGAACTGGTGCCGCCGCAACGGCGTGCTCCTGCATCTGCACCGGGCGATGCACGCCGTCAGCACCCGCCAGCGCGACCACGGGATCCACTGGAGGGTGTACGCCAAATGGGCGCGGATGATCGGAGGGGACCACGTCCACAACGGGACCGTGGTCGGCAAGCTGGAGGGCGACCGGAACGCCACCGTCGCCATCAACGACCTGCTGCGTGAAGACTTCGTCCCCGTCGACCCGGCACGCGGGATCTACTTCGACCAGCCGTGGGCGTCGATCCCGGCGATGTTCCCGGTCGCGTCAGGTGGCATCCACGCAGGCCAGGTCCCCGAACTCGTCTCCATCTTCGGCGACGACGTGGTCCTCCAGTTCGGAGGCGGCACCCTCGGCCACCCCCGAGGCAACGCCGCCGGCGCGACGGCGAACCGGGTGGCGGTCGACGCCGTCGTCAAGGCCCGCAACGAAGGTCGGGACATCCTCGCCGACGGGCCGGCGATCCTCGAAGAGGCCGCCCGTCGGTCCCCGGAGCTGGCGGACGCCCTCGACCTGTGGGGCGGGGTGACCTTCGAAGAGGCCGACCCCACCAACGTGCTGGACCCCGTGGAGGTGTCACGATGACGACCCGACTCGAGACGTTCTCGTTCCTGCCGCCCCTGGACCGCCGCGACGTACGGCTTCAGATCGAGCACATCCTCGCCGAGGGGTGGCTGCCGATCGTCGAATACGGCACCGACCCCACCCAGTTCCTGTGGTCGTGGTGGAAGCTGCCCCTCATGGAAGCGACCGTCGAACAGGTGGTGGAGGAGATCGACGCCTGCGCCCACGCGCATCCCGACGCCTACGTCCGGCTGGTCGGGTGGGACGCCGCGGGCGGGCAGCGTCCCCGGATCGCTTTTGTCGTCCGTCGACCACGATGAACGAACCACCCGCCGACCAACTCAGCCGCGACGTCCTCCGGGTGCTCCCGGGCATCATCGAAATCCTGTCCCGGAGCGGACGTCGGGAAGGGCTGTTGGCTTCGGTGGTCGATCTCATCCTCGACGCCACCGGAGCGGACGCCTGCTTCCTCCACCGTTGGGATCCCGAACAGCGGCACCTCCGGATGATCGCCGCCAGCCAGCCCTACGACGAACTGGTCGGCCGGATCGAGCTGGCGGAAGGTGAAGGAGTGGCGGGCTGGGTGGCGAAACACCGCCTGCCGGTGGTGATCACCCGAGACAAATGGTCCGACCCCCGCTACAAGTACATCCCCGAGCTCGGCGGAGACCGGTACACGTCGATGGTGTCGCTCCCCGTCGCCTCGGCCAGAGGCCGGCTGATGGGGGTCCTCAACCTCCACACCGTCGACGAACGGGAATTCACCAGGGACGACCTGGAGTTTCTCACCGCCACCGCCGCCCTGGTGGGAGCCCACCTCGAGACCGAAGACCTCATCGAAGCGACCCTGGCGAAGGAGGCCGAGTTGGAGGCGCTCGTCCAGAGCACCCTGTCGGCCCAGGAGACCGAACGGCGGCGGGTGGCGACGGAGATCCACGACGGAGTCACCCAGCTCGTCGTCGCCGCCCTGTACCGCCTCCGGGCGGCTCAGACCCTCGTCGGCGGCGACCATCCGGCTGCCGGCGAGCTCGCCACCGCCGTCGGGCTCCTCGAAGACGCCGAAGAGGAGTCTCGCCGGGCGATCCGCCGTCTCCGCCCTCCCGTCCTCGACGACCTCGGGCTGGCCGCCGCCCTGCGGGAACTGGCCCAGGAGGCGTCGGAGGCCGTCGACGTGGAGGTGCGGGCCCCCCACCAGCTTCAGCTCGCCGACACCGTCGAGCTTGTCCTGTACCGGGTCGCCCAGGAGGCTCTCCGGAACGTGGCGAAACACGCCCGGGCCGACCGGGTGACCATCTCGGTGGACGTCGACGACGACGAAGTGCACATGGCGGTGGTCGACGACGGATGCGGCTTCGACGTGGCGGAAGCCTTCGCCGTCCGGGAAGGTGCCAGCTACGGGATGGCGGGGATGCGGGAACGGGTCGAGATGGTGGGGGGCGCGTTCCGGGTGGCGAGTGAGCCGGGGAAGGGAGCGAGGATCGATGTGCGGATTCCCCACTGAGAAGCTTCGGATCGTGGTGGTCGACGACCACCAGATGGTCCGGGACGGCCTCGTGGCGATGGTCGGAGCCGTGCCCGAACTCGAGGTCGTCGGCACCGCCTCCGACGGGGACGGCGCCCTCAGCCTGATCGCCGGGACGTCCCCCGACGTGGCGTTGGTCGACGTGAGCCTGCGGGGGGAGAGCGGACTGGACCTCTGCCGGCGGATCGTCGCCGACCACCCGGACACGGCGGTGGTCTGCCTCACCGTCTACGACCAGGAGCAGTACCTGTTCGAGGCGCTGCGGGTCGGGGCGCGGGGATACCTGCTGAAACGGGTCACCGCCGAGGCGCTCCGCGACGCGTTGACGGCGGTGAAGGCCGGGGAGATCGTCGTCGATCCGCTCCTGTCGGGGAGGATCGCGCAGGTGGCGGCCCACAGTGAAGCCCACGGGCTGTACTGGCCGGGGATGCACTATGGGCTCACCAAACGGGAGGCCGAGGTGCTCCAGGTGGTGTCCGAAGGCTATTCGAATCGGGAGATCGCCGAAGCCCTGTACGTCTCCGAGGAGACGGTGAAGAGCCACCTCAAATCCCTCTACCGGAAGCTGTCGGTCTCCGACCGTGCGGAGGCGATCGCCTTGGCGCTCCGGGAAGGGCTGGTCCGCTGAGGGGACGCGGGACCGGGAGGTTCGGGAACGACCACAGGGTCGGCGCGAAGTGGGGCCGGACTAGGTTGGTGCCTGTTTCGGAACGAGACGGGCGAGACGGAGCCGGCGAGATGGACCGCCTTCGGGACGTGCGACGGATCGGGCTGGGGCTGGCGGTTCTGGGTGTGTCGGCCTTCGGGGTCTCGGTGGTGGCCGGTCGAGACGGCGACGCCATGGCATCCCTCGCCTTCGCCGCCGTCGGTCTCCTCCTGCTGGTCGTGCATCGCTACGTGGCCGGCCCCTTCGACCGGGCCTCCAAGACCACTCACCGGCTGGCCGCCGTTGGGCTGGTGCTGGCCACCCTCGGCACCGCCCAGGTCCTCTGGGGGGTCGTGACCGATACCCCAGACGTCATCTGGTACGGGCTGGCGGGGGCGACGGTCGGTGTCGTCGTGGTGGGGTCTGTCCTGGTGCGTGAGCGTTCCCAGCGGACCGGATAGGTCTCCGCGGGAATCCTCGAAGGGGGTCGATCGCAGGGGACTCCGTCCAGATCCGAGATTCCCGGACGAGACCGACGTGTCCGGGGGGTCGGCGTCCGCCGACCCCCCGGAGGTCCCGTCGTCTCAGGCGACGCGACGCAGGCCGTGCTGGCGCTCCAGCTCGGCGGCCTGGTCGTTGTACTTGCGGAACAGGCTGGCGAGGATGCCGATCACCTCACGCCAGAAGTAGGCCACGCCACCGACGGCCAGGCCGGTCAGCAGGATCCCGATCCACGGGGCGCGCACACCCAAGCCCCACTGGTCGAACAGGTTGAAGTCGGCCAGCCAGACGGCGGCGATGCCGAGCACCGCGAAGACGGCCGCCCACAGTTCGGCGGCGACGGAGAACCAGCGTTCGGCGACCATCGCCAACGCCCAGACGGCGAGACCCATGAGCAGGATCGTTGCGAACACGTACATCGTTCACGCCTCCTTCCATACTCTCCGTCTTGTCGTCGAGAGATGGTCTGATCGTCGAGTCGTTCGGAAGGCGTGTCGGCCGACCGCCTTCCGACGACCGGCACTCGCTGCTCACCTATGAATATACGACCGAACCGCAGACGGCGTCTAGAGGGGGGATACCCGAAGGGCCGTCGACGATCGGCCATCCGACCCTGGCGGCGATGGGGTGTTTTGGCTTTGGTTGGAGGGGAAGCGTGCCGACGAGACAAGGTGATGACGTTGCCACCTCCCTTCTCCATCATCCTCATCGTCGGAGCCCCCATCGTCGTGCTCTACGCCGTGTTCCGGACGACCAGCCTCGGCGGGAGGCTGGCCGAACGGAGCGTGGTCGCCGAGGCGGAACGGGTGGTGGGGCTGCGTTCCCGGTCGCGCCGTTGGGTGAAGCCGACGGTCCTCACGGTCGGCACCTGGTTCGGCGTCAACCTGATCGCCGCCGCCTCCGCTCCCGCCCTGGGGGTGTGGCTCGGCGGGCTCGTCGTCGCCGTCGGGGCGGCGGCGGTCATGCGGGCCTACCCGGGCCGTATCGACCCCGAAGAGTTCGACCGGGCGCTCCAGGAACTGTTGGATCAGACCTGACGGACGAAGGGCCGCCCTCGCCGAGTCCGACGGTGTCGAATCCCCCGGTCCTCCGTCCGACGGCGAGAGGTTCGACCACCTGTGAGCGATCGGACGGCGGGTTCCGGCTGATAGGGTGCCGGCCGCAGGCCCGGGAGTCGAGACGATGGCGGCCGGGTTTCGGGAACCTGGAAGCGAGGACCGTGCAGGTACCGAACGGCGAAGCGCGACTTCGTCGGTTCGCCGTGCCGGCCGCGCCGTGCTCGCCGGTCTGGGTTTGGCCGCCGTCACCGGGGCGGTGTTGGTCCTGTTGCCCGCATCGTTCGTCCGCGGCGCCGTCTCCAACCTGTTGACCCTCATCGCCGCGATCTGCGTGGGGTTCTCGATCTCGTCCCGCGGGGAGTTGAGCCTGGTGAGATAGAGCCTCGGTGCGGGCGTGTTCTTCGTGTTGGCCCTCTTCGGGCTGTGGTTCGACTGGTGGTGGCTGGCGGTCGGCCTGGTGGCGCATGGCGGCTGGGACCTGGCCCATCATCCCCGACGTGGCCACCGGGGGGTTCCGGCCTGGTACGTGCCGTTCTGCGCCGCGTACGACTGGGCGGTCGCCGCCGTCGTGGTCGCCTACTACATGGTGTGAGCCAGGTCGGGGACGGAGACGAGGTCGGGACCCGAGCGGGCCCCGACCTCACCTCCGTCGCCGATCCGTTCAGCTACACCCGGTCGTGTCCCCGCAGTTGAGGCACTTGTAGCAGGTGCCGTTGCGGATGGTGATGTGTCCGCAGGTGGGACAGAGGGGGGCGTCGCCCATCATCTCGCCGAGGGCCGCCTGGGTGGAGGCGGTGGTGGCCGCCGCCGTTCCGTTGCCGTTTGCCGGTGCCGGCGCCACCGGGACCGGCTGAGCCGGTGGGGTTCCCGGCCCCCGACCGACCGACGCCGGGGAGTCGGCGAACTCGGCGGCCTCTTTCACCGCTTCCACCGCCGCTTCGGCGTCGGCGTCGTCCAGGTTGAGCTGCACCCCGGCTTCGACGGCGATCCCCTTCGGGGGCTCGGGCAGCGTCCCCGCCCGGTTGGGCGGCACCTGCGCCAGGTCGTCACGGTGCAGGTATTCGATGGCGAGGGCCCGGAACACGTAGTCGATGATCGAGTTGGCCATCTTGATGTTCGGGTGGCCCTCCACCATGCCTCGAGGCTCGAACGTCTGGAACGTGAACGTGTCCACGAACTCTTCCAGGGGAACGCCGAACTGGAGACCTTTGGAGACGGCGATGGCGAACGACGCCAGCACCCCCCTGAGGGTCGCACCCTCTTTGGCGAGGTCGATGAAGATCTCCCCGAGGGTGCCGTCCTCGTATTCGCCGGTTCGCAGGAACACCTTGTGACCTCCGATCCGGGCCTCCTGGGTCCAGCCTCGCCGCCGGGCGGGCAGCAGGAACCGGGGTGGGGCCATGCCGGCGGCGTAGGCCTGGGTGGGGGAGATCCCCGCCGGGATCCGGCCCCAGGCGATGTCCCGTTCGGTCTCCATCGCCGCCGTCATCTCGGCGCTGTCCTCCTCCTGCTCGTCCGCCTCCTCGGAGGTCGCCGACAGCGGCTGGCTCGCCTTCGAACCGTCCCGGTACAGGGCCATCGCCTTCAGGCCCAGCTCCGCCGACATCCGGTAGGCGTCTTCGATGTCTTCGACGGTGGCCTCGTTCGGCATGTTGATCGTCTTCGAGATCGCCCCGGAGATGAACGGCTGGGCGGCCGCCATCATCTTGATATGGCCGGCGTAGTGGATGAACCGCTGTCCGTAGCGTCCGTTCTTGTTGGCCGTGTCGAACACGGGGAGGTGTTCGGGGGCCAGGTGCGGAGCCCCTTCGATGGTCTGGCGTCCGCAGATGTGGTCGTTGGCCGCCTGGATCTCCTCGGCGCCGAACCCGAGGGCGGCCAGCAGGTCGAATCCGGGATCCAGATACTCCTCTTCCGAGAAGCCGAGCCGCCGCAGCAGGTCCTCTCCCAGGGTGTAGACGTTGAAGGCGTGACGAAGCTCGAACACCCCGGGCAGCACGTTCTCCAAGCGTTCGAGGTCGGCGGCGGTGAAGCCCTTCGCCGCCAGCGTCACCCGGTTGATGTGGGGGGCACCGTCGAGGGACGAGGTGCCGCCGATGTAGGTGACGATGTCGGCGATCTGATCTTCGGTGTAGCCGAGGTGGCGTAGCGCCGGGGTCACCGACTGGTTGACGATCTTGAAGTACCCGCCTCCCGCCAGCTTCTTGAACTTCACTAGGGCGAAGTCGGGCTCCACTCCGGTGGTGTCACAGTCCATCAGCAGCCCGATGGTTCCCGTCGGAGCCAGCACCGTGGCCTGGGCGTTGCGGTAGCCGTGGCGTTCGCCGAAGGTGAGGGCTTCGTCCCAAGAGCGCCGGGCGGCCTCCAACAGGTCCGGCGGGGCGAGGGCGGGATCGATACCCATCACCTGGTGGGAGATGCCTTCGTACTCTTCGGGGGAGGCGTCGTAGGCGGCCCGGCGGTGGTTGCGGATCACCCGCAGCATGTGTTCCCGGTTCTCGGCGAAGCGGGGGAACGGTCCCACCACCGAGGCCATCTCCGCCGAAGTGGCGTAGGCGGTGCCGGTGAGGATCGCGGTGAGGGCCCCGGCCAGGGCCCGGCCTTCGTCGGAGTCGTAGGCGATGCCCTGGCGCATCAGCAGGGAGCCCAGGTTGGCGTAGCCCAAACCCAGGGTGCGGTAGTCGTAGGAGCCGATGGCGATCTCCTTGGAGGGGAAGTGGGCCATCGCCACCGAGATCTCCAACACGATCGTCCACAGCCGGATGGCGTGCCGGTAGGAGTCGATGTCGAAGGTCCCGGTCTCGTCGTCGTAGAACTTGACCAGGTTGAGCGACGCCAGGTTGCAGGCCGTGTCGTCGAGAAACATATATTCCGAGCAGTTGCTCACCAGCACTCCGCCGGCCAGGTAGGAGTGGTTTTTTGGCTCGGTGAGGTTGTAGGTGGTCTCCCATCCGTCCTCGGTCCGCCGCTTCAGCCTGACCCAGTGGCGGGTGCTGTAGCGGGTGGTCTCGACGAGCATCTGGTGGAGGATGTCGTCCTTGATCGCCAGCTCGAAGCCGACGGCGTCGAAGAACCGTTCCAGGTCCTTACCCATGACACGGAGATCAGAGAACGGTCCGCCTCGATAGGTTCGCTCTTCCCCTGACTTGGTCGTGTAATGGAACACTGATCTGCTGCTTGGTCGTAGGTCGTAGATCGACCCGTGAATCCCAAACGTGTCCAGTAGCTGCTGCACGTCTCGGAGTAGATCCTTGGAGGCACTGCCCAATCCGACGTACCTCGTCGTGTCTCCCCAGCGGACGCAGCCGTCGGCGTCGTACAGACCCCGAAGAAAGGCGGCCACGATCGGCTTGGGGGCTTCGAAGATGGACCACGGAATGCGCTTGTCCGCTGACCTGGACCGGCTCACCCCCAGGGCCTCGAAGAACCTGCGGATGGCACCCCGGGTGACCCTGAGCTGGTAGGTGCCGTTGCCCATCTCCACCGGCTTGGGGGCTACCCCGCCGTTGAGCCCAGCGAGCAGTTCCCGGTGGAGGATCATCGCCGTGTGCTGTTCTTCGGTGGTGCCGTAGATAGTGACCGCGGCGGCGTCGGTGAGCGAGCCGTCGCCCACCAGCCAGCCCAGGTAGTGGGCCAGATCCTCGCTCCACTTCTCCGGCAGCCTCACCGCATACTTCCGCGACGACTGCCGCTGATAGGAGGCAGGGTCCGTGGAGACGGGGATGGCCCAGGAGGCCATTCCGAAATCGATCTCGCGGTCGAGGAGGCGGACCCGATCGCCTTCGGTCAGTTCGTCGGCCCGGACCCAACCCCGGTTCGCCGTCCACAGCCGATGGTTCGGGGTGCAGCGGAGCACCCGGCCGTCAGAGAACTCGAGGCGGAGGATCTGGTTGGTTCCCGTCACCATCACCTGGGTGGGGCTGGTGAGGTCGATGGTCTCGCTCGGCGCCTCTTCATTCGTGGCGTCGTGGGTGTACACCTGGAAGGTCTCGCCGTCGGCGACACGCTGCACCAGCTTCTTGAAGGGGATCAGTCCCTTGTCCGTGGCGATCCTGGTGTCGCCGGTGAAGCAAGGGTTAGATGCCCGGATCCGGCCGCCTTCAGGGCAGGTGTGCCATTCGTTGATGGTGGTGTCGAACTGGAGGCCGGGGTCGGCGCAGGCCCAGGCGGCGTCGGCGATCCGCCGCCACAGCTCCCGGGCTTTGATCGTCCTCCTGATCTTGCCGGTGGTCCGTTCGATGAGGGGCCAGTCGGCGTCGTCGTAGACGGCCTGGAGGAACTCCCGGGTGACCCGCACCGAGTTGTTGGAGTTCTGCCCCGAGACGGTGGCGTAGGCCTCGCCGTTGAAGTCGGCGGGGAAGCCGCCGTATTCGATGAGGATCCTCGCCTTCTCCTCTTCGACCTTCTTCCAGTCGATGAAGGCCTCGATGTCGGGATGGTCCACGTCGAGGATCACCATCTTGGCGGCCCGGCGGGTGGTGCCGCCCGACTTGATGGCGCCGGCGGCCCGGTCGCCGATCTTGAGGAACGACATCACCCCCGACGACTTGCCGCCTCCGGACAGCAGCTCGTCCTCGGCCCGGATGGCGCTGAAGTTCGACCCGGCGCCCGACCCGAACTTGAAGATCCGGGCCTCCCGGACCCACAGGTCCATGATCCCGCCCGGGTTCACCAGGTCGTCTTTGACGGAGAGGATGAAACAGGCGTGGGGGGCGGGGCGGGAGTAGGAGTCGGGGGACTCCTTCATCTCGCCGGTCTCCTGGTCGACGTACCAGAACCCCTGGGCGGGTCCGGTGAGGCCGTAGGCGTGGTGGAGGCCGGTGTTGAACCACTGCGGCGAGTTGGGGGCCGCCATCTGGGTGGCGAGCATGTACTTGATCTCGTCTTCGAAGGCTTCGGCGTCGGCGGTGGAGGCGAAGTAGCCGTAGCGTTCACCCCACCACCGCCACGTCGAGGCGAGGCGGTCGAAGACCTGGCGGGCCGACCGTTCGGGTCCCAGGACCGGGTTGCCGTCCGCGTCGAGGATCGGGTTGCCGTCGTCGTCGTACTGGGGCACCCCTGCCTTCCGGAAGTACTTCGACACCATGATGTCGGCGGCGACCTGGCTCCAGTCCGCCGGGATCTCGGCTCCGGTCATCTCGAACACCACCGAACCGTCGGGGTTGGTGATGCGGGTGTCACGCCGGGACCATTCGATGGTGGAGTAGGGATCGACTCCTTCGGTGGTGAAGCGACGCTCGATGCGCAGACCCTCTGGCATTCTCTCTCCCTTTGCCTGCCCGGTGTCCCCCGGGATACGTCTCGATGTTCCCCCGACCACAAGATGTGGGGTCTGATGAGGTTGTGACCACGACATCTGGTAGGCGGACCCCAACCTTAATCACATACCTGTAACTACGTCAATGGTATCTACAAGTCGTTTTTCGCGACCTGACCGCGCGTTCGGTGGGGAAGTCGGCGGGGAAGTGTCCGGCGGACGCCAAGGGGAAGTGGGGGCAACCTAGACGCGTCCCCGCCGCTCGCGAAAACCCGACAGGTCGATCGTTTTCGCGACTCGGGGGGATACCCTCGGGAGTCATGAAGGACCCGATGGACCTGGCGGTGGAGGAAGCCCGGACGGGACTGGCCGAAGGGGGGATCCCGATCGGGTCTGTCCTGGTGGTCGACGGCTCCGTGGTGGGACGGGGGCACAACCGCCGGGTACAGGAAGGCAGCGTCGTCCTCCACGCCGAGATGGACGCCTTGGAGCGGGCGGGGAGGCTCCCGGCGTCCGCATACCGCCGGGCGGTCCTGTACACCACCTTGTCGCCCTGCGACATGTGCTCGGGGGCGGTGCTCCTCTACGGGATCCCCCGGGTGGTGGTCGGGGAGCATCGAACCTTCCGAGGACCGGAAGACCACCTCCGCGCCCGCGGGGTCGAAGTGATCGTCCAAGACCGCGACGACTGCGTCGAGCTGATGCGGCGGTTCATCGAAGACCGACCCGAACTCTGGTTCGAAGACATCGGAGAGGACGTCCCCGACTGACGGCGCTCAGGCGGTGGCGTCGATCGAGATGCGCACCGTGGCGAGGGGAAGCCGAAGCTCGAACGCCGAGAGATGGTCCCGCCGGTACACCACGTCGCCACCCATCAGGCGGGCCAGTTGGCGGGAGACGGTGAGGCCGAGACCGATGGCGGCGGTCCGTCCCGGCATCGTGTTCACGCTGCGGTACGCCTCGAAGATCTCGTCCTGGTGTTCGGGGGGGACGCCCGGACCGTCGTCGGAGACCCGGAGCACCGCTTCGTCGCCGTCGGCGCACACGGTGATGTACACGTTCTCGCCTCCGTACCGGTGGCTGTTCACCACCAGGTTGCGGACGATCTGGCGGACTCGGAGAGGGTCGGCGAGGGTCGCCGTCGCCTCCAGATCCATACCGCTGATCTTCCACGTGTACTCGGATGGGAGGTCGTCGATGACCCGGCGGGTCTGTTCGTCGAGGCGGAGGACTTCGGGTCGGACGGTCAGCTCGGTCTCCTGGGCGCGAGCCGAGACGAGGAGATCCTCGATGATGTGAGCCACCTCGCGGCTCTGGCGGGCGATGAGGTCGATGAACTCTTCGATCTCCTCGGCGGTGAAGTCGTCCCAGCGTTGGGCCAGCTCCGCCGAGAGGCCCACCACCACCGACATCGGGGTGCGCAGCTCGTGGGATACCGATGCGATGAAGCGGTCCTTCGCCCGGACCAGGTCCTCCAGGGCTTCCCTGGCCTTGTCCCGACGCCACCAGGAAGCCAGCATCCGGGCCACCATGTCGAGGATCTGGTGGTCGGTCTTCGTCCAGGTTCGGGGCTGTTCGGAGACGACGCCGACGATCCCCACCCACGACCCGTCCACCATCACCGGGTAGACGACCTCGGCGGCGAACCCGATCTCGTGTTCGGCGAAGTAGGCCCTCTCCACCGGCGGGAGGTCGTCGTGGGACCGGAACTCGAACGCCATGCCGGAGCGGAACACCTCCTGGGCGTTGGGCCATTCCGCCCACGCCACCTCGGCTTCGACGCCTGGGTTCGGTGCCGATCCGACCCACTGCATCATCCGGCAGACCAGCGCACCGTCGGCACCCACCGTGTTCTCGGCAACGAAGGCGGTGTCGGCGCCCGTCGCCTCCAGCACCGCTTTCAACGCCCGGGCGATCGGCTCGTCGGTCTCCCCTTCCAGAAGGGAGTAGGAGCATTCGGCGAGGGCCCGTTCCACCCGCAGACTGACGTCCCGCTCGGCGATCACCGCCTCCAGGCGACGCATGGTCTCGTGACGGCTCCAGGCCGTGCCGAGGAGGTCTCCGACGGCCCGGAGCAGGTCCACCTCGTTGGGACGCCACGTCCGCCCGGATGCGAAGTGGGCGAAGGTGACGTGTCCTTCCCACCGACCGTCGCACATGACCGGGATGTGCAGCGCGGCGGCGATCCCGGCAGGGGATTCGGCGAAGACCCTCCGGTCCGGCTCGGGAAGCTCGTCGAGGGCGGCGAAGGCGTAGGGGAGGCCGGCGGCGAGCCGGTCGGCCACATGGGGCGTGTCGGCCCATGGGACCGTCGGCCACACCTGGCGGGGTTCCGTCCCCGGTTCACGCAGCACCCAGTGCACCGTCCGGGCGACGTCGGCGCCGTCTTCGTCGTCGTTGCGGGCGACGAGAACGGCGTCGCATTCGACCGCCTCGGCGAGCTGACGGAGGGCCTGTTCGATGTCCCCCTCGTCGTCCCCGGTCAAAAGCGCCCGGGTGCATTCGATGACCGCCTCCTCGTACCTGACGCGCCGGTAGGCGATGTCGAGTGCCGTCTCCAGGTCCTCCCGGTCGACGAGCCCGGCCGGTGGCCCGCCTCGGCTGCGGGCCAGCTCCCGTGCCCAGCCGACGAGGCCGCCGACCACCGGCAACGGGACGGCCATGGCCACCAGCACCGAGGCGGGGACGCCGAGGGTGCCTTCGGCGAGGAGGATGCGTCCCACCTCGACGTTGGCGAGGGCCCCGATCGTCCCGGCGAACAGGCCCGCCCGGATCCCCCAGGTGCCGGCGACGGCGGCGACGGGAGCGAGGGCGAGGGAGGTGACGAGCAGGAACGTCGTGGAGGAACTCGCGGCGAGGGAGACGGCTACGCCGTAGCCGACGATCAGCAGTGTCGTCTGCAGCGGCCTCGGGAGACCGCCACGCGCACTGTCCGGTGTTGCGGTCGCCGTCGGTGACGGCTGCCGCGTGTCCCCCTGGAGCACAGATGTTCCATCGGCCGATTTCGCGTTCTCTTGAGTGTTGGGGGCCGGGGGGAGCCGCCTAGGGTGTCGTCGGTATGGGCGAGGATGCACGGTCGGGTCGCGCCGAGAAGGCGGTCGCCATCTTCGAGGAGCGGTTTCGTCGCCCGCCCGACGCGGTGGCGGTGGCGCCGGGCCGTGTCAACCTCATCGGCGAGCACACCGACTACTCGCTGCTGCCGGTCCTGCCGATGGCGATCGAACGCGGGGTGGCGGTGGCCGTCGGCGTGGGGCCGGACGGGCGGATCCGCGGTGTCTCCGCCACCGAAGGTCCGGTCGACGGGACGGCGTCGACGGTGGGAGGCTGGGGCCGGTACGTGGCCGCCGCACTGGCGGTGTCGGAACTCGACGGCGGTGTCGACGTAGCCGTCGAAGCCGACCTGCCGTCCGCCGGCGGTCTCGCCTCGTCCTCGGCCCTGACCGTCGCCACCCTCGCCGCCCTCCACCAGGCGGTCGGCCGGCCCCTCGGAGCGGATGGACTGGTCGCCATGGCGGTCCGGGCCGAACGTGCCCTCGGTGTCGCCGGCGGGGAGATGGACCAGACCGTGATCGTCCACGGGCAGGCGGGGTCGGCGCTGAGGATCGACTTCCTGCCCCCTTCCCGTCGCTTCGTCCCCGTGCCCGGGACCTGGTCGGTGGTGGTCGCCGACACCGGGACCCCGGCGGCGAAGGCCGGCGAGGCGCGGGCGGGATACAACGCCCGGGTGGTGGCGACCCGTCTCGGTGCGGCGTTGTTGGCCCACCGGACGGGGACCGACGCCGGAGCTCCGCCCGTCCTCGGCGCGGTCGTCGGGGAGCGGCATCTCGGACCGCTCGTCGACGACCTGCCCGAAAGGGCGTCACCGCTCGACGTCGCCGAGCGGACTTCGGTGGACGTCGACGTCCTCATCGGGTCGCCTCCCCTGGCCGACGCGGAATCCCCCCTGCCGGTACGTGAGGTGGTCCGCCACGTCGTCTCCGAGGCGGTACGGGTGGATCGGTTCGAGGAGGCGATGCGGGCCGGAGACCTCACCGCAGCCGGCATCCTCCTCGACGACTCGCAGCGAAGCCTGGAGCGGTTCGGGGTCTCGACACCGGAGATCGAACATCTCGTACGGACCCTCCGGGCGGCCGGCGCCGCCGGATGCCGGATCACCGGAGCCGGGTTCGGAGGCCATGTGGTGGCCCTGTGCAGGCCGGACCAGACCGCCACCGTCACCCGGGCGGGCGGGGGCTTCGAAGTACGGCCCTCCGACGGGGTGTGGGCGGCGGCGCCGAGGTGACCTTCACAGGACCCGCAGAGCCTGGACGACGTCGCGTTCGCGGCGGGTGAAGGCCCTCACCACCGCCAGGTCGCCGTGGCGACGCCGAGCCACCTCGAGGAGGCATTCGACGACCAGGCCGGTGGCTTCGGTATCGAAGGGCGGGGGTTCGACACCGAGGCTGGCGGCCAGGTCGTCGCCGTGGACGACGAGTTCGAGGAGGCGGGTGACGAGATACTGGTCGAGGAGCATGGCCCGACCCCCCAACACCGCCACCCGGCGGTCGGCCGGCTCGTCGGGCAGGCGTCGACGGAGCGACCGCATCGCACCGTCCCACGTCGCCCGGACGCCCTCCGGCCCTCCCCGGGCTTCGGCCTCTGCCCGGGCGCGGATGCCCCGGTGGAGCTCGGAGGTGATCTCGTCGGCGAGTCCGTCCACCGACATGAGATATCCGGGGGCGTCGAGGAGGGGAGCCTCCGACGGGGGTTCGTCGAGGTACCGCTCGACAGTGGCGACCGCCCGTACCAGATGGCCTGCCAGGGCGCCGACCGACATCAGTTCCAGGGCGCTGGGCGACTCCCAGGAGGCGGTGAGGGCCGGCTCGTCGAGGAGTGGTCGGACCGTGGCCGCCGTCTCGAGGAACACTCGTCGGATGGTCATCGGAGCGCACCTTCGAGCCGTTCCCGCCGGGCGGACACGTCGATGGTCGCCCCCGAGATCCGCGCCTCCTCGGCCAGGTATGCCAGGAAGTGGGATTCGACGATCTCGGAGAGGTCGGTGGGTCCTGGCCGGCCGTCGGCGGCCGACTCGACGAAGGCGGCGATGAGGCCGTCGTCTCCGCCGCCGTGACCGCCGGTGCCGGCGTGGACGGGGAACCGTCGCACCGACCCGGTTCGGTGGAGGGTGACCTCCAGTTCGTGGCGCCTGCCGAAGAACCCTCGGAGCGTCCCCCTCGTCCCGTCGTACCGCATCGTCCGAGCCTCCTCCGCCGAATGACCGTGGACGTGCAGGGCGATGGTGGTTCCGGCGGCGGTCTGCATGGTCACCACCTGATGGTCGACGACATCGGACCCAGCACGGTACACGCATCGCCCATACGGGCCGGAACGGAGGGCGGCGAGACGACCCGCCGGGCTGAGGTCGTCGCCGAGGACGTGGTGAGGCCATCCGGTGTCGTCGGTGTCGAGGTAGATGCGTCGGGCGTCGTACGGGCAGTCGCCGACCGGGCAGCCGTCGGTGCACCGCGGTGTCGCCTCCGGCGGCGCCCGGTCGGGACGGAACTCGAACAGCGAACCCATCGAAGACAGGGCGGTCACCGGCGACGGCACGTTCCAGGTGAGGATGTCGAAGTCGTGACAGGCCTTCTGGACGATCAGCGGTGTCGCCTCCCCGGCTCGACTCCAGTTGCCCCGCACGAACGAATGGGCCATGTGCCAGGACGCGACGTTCTCCCGGTGTTCGACGGTGACGACGTCGCCGATCATCCCCGAGGTCACCACCCGGTGAAGGGTCAGGAAGAACGGGGTGAACCGCAGGACGTGGGCGACGTGGAGGTGCCCGGAGGCGCGGCGGGCTGCCCGGACCAGGGTGACGAGACCGTCGAGGTCGGGGGCGGCGGGTTTCTCCGTCAACACTTCGTAGCCTGCCTCCAGGGCGGAGACCGTCACCGGAACGTGGCTGCGGTCGTCGGACGCGACGACCGCAGCGACGGCGAGCCGACCCCGGGAGAAGAGGTCGTTCGGGTCGGCGAAACGGCGGGAGGGACCGATACCGTGGGCGTCGGCGAACCGGTCCCGACGGTTCGGGTCGGGGTCGGCCACGGCGACGAACCGCAGTCGGTGCGGATGGCGCAGCGCCCACGCCCCGTACACGAAGAATCCCCGCTGGCCTGCTCCCACGGCCACGGCGTCCACCGTCATCGGGGACGACCCTAGGCGCGACACCGCCGTGGCGAGACGCCGACGCGCGGTCAGCGGCAGTCGGCGACGGCGTCGCGGGCCACCTGCACGTGGATCCGGGCGTGACCGGCGAAGGTCTGGGCCTCGTCGAGGTCGTCGGTGGCGAAGGTGAGGAGCGCCCAGCCGACGATCCGCTGGGCGTGGGACGCGAGGCGGGGCATGGTGTTGCGGTCGGGACGCCAAGCCGCCACCACCTCGTCGAGTTCCGCCCACCGGGCGGCCGGGTCCTCCCAGGAGCCTCCCAGGATGTCACGGGTGATGCAGCCCGGACCGCCGGCCTCGGCGGCGGCGAGGGCGAACCCCGCCGGGTCCCCGTCGACGCCGGGGAGGATCCCGGCGTCGGAGGGCCCCCGCACGGTCCCGTCCCCGTCCCGGTCCCCGAACCCCGGGCCGCCGGGTCCCACCACGTGGTTGGCGGCCGCCTCGGCGGCCGCCTTCGCATCGGCCAGGGTCGGGGCGTCTGCCCAGGCGGCGACGTGGGCGGCGACCACCTCGATCCGTTCGGCCAGCAGCTCCGTGGCGGGGACGGTGGCCTGGTCTGCCGGGACACCGACAGGGGCCGCGCAGGCCGCCACCACGACCGCCGACGCCATCCACCGTTTCAACACGGTGCAGCCGCCACGTGGAGGCCGGCGATGGTGGTCGAGACGGGTCGCGACCCGGCGACGACGGCCGCCGCCAACGCCGGAGGTGGACGGTCCGGTGGAGCGACGCCGAACCGGTCCCGGTAGGTGTCGGCGTCGACGACGGTGACGGCGGCACCGTCGAGGGGGAACATGAGACCTCCGGGGACCGGTGCCGCATGGGAGGCGGCGAGGACTTCCAGCCCGTTCGTGTCGGCGGCGTCGCCGACCAGCACCACCTCCCGGATCTGCGAGGCGCCGTTGGGGTGGCGCAGATACTCGGACCGCCAGATCAGCCCGGGGGTCCGATGGTGACACAGGAACACCCCGCAGCCCGGCCCGAGAGCGTCGACGAACACCACGTCGAAGGAGACCTCGGCGACGGATCCGTCGGGTTGGGGTGCGGGGCGGGAGAAGGAGAAGAGGTTCGGTTCGAGACCCGCCGCGGCGAGGAGCGTCCGGTCCGTGTCGGGCTGGTCGCTTCCCAGCACGAACATCGCCCCGCCCTCCCCACCGTCGAGGAACCGACGGATCGCCGCCCCGAACGACGGGCGGTCTCCCGCGGGAGGGGGGATGCGGTCGGGACGGGTCACCGCCACCAGCTCCAGGTAGGAGCCGTCGAACAGGACCAGCCGGTTCGACGTTCCGAAGGGATGGTCGGCTCGTTCGGTGACGACGAAACCCGCCCGCCGGTAGGCGTCGGCGGCTTCGTCGAGGTCACCGACGGCGTGGACGACGTGGTCGAGGCGGCGCACCTTCGTGATTGTGGCCGAAGTCGTCGACGTCTGCCCGGTATGATCCCGGCGGTGGACTACCTGGGGTTGAGGGAGTCGTTTCGCTGGCGTGTTCCCGCCCGCCTGAACCTGGGGGTGGCCTGCGCCGACGACCATCCGGCCGCCAAGGTGGCGTTGGTGCGGGTCGACGCCTCCGGGGCCCGCCACGAGTACACCTTCGGTGAGCTGGCCGACCTGTCGGGGCGGCTCGCCGGGTCCCTCGCCGAACGGGGGGTGGGCCCGGGGGACCGGGTGGCGATCGTCGCCCCGCAGTCTGTCGAGACCGGCCTCACCCACTTGGCGGTGTGGAAGCTGGGGGCGGTGTCGCTGCCCCTCGCCTCCCTCTTCGGCCCCGACGCCCTCGCCTACCGGCTGGAGGATTCGGGGGCGACCCTGGCGATCACCAGCCCCGACAACGTGGACAAGGTCCGCGAGGCCGCCCCCGGCTTGCCGCTGGTGGTGACCGGCCCCGACGGCGACTTCGACCGTCTCCTCTCGGGTCCCGTCGTCGATCCGGTCCCGACCGCCGCCGACGACCCCGCCTACCTCATCTACACGTCCGGGACCACCGGTCCGCCCAAAGGGGCCCTGCATGCCCACCGGTCCCTCATCGGGCACCTCCCCGGCTTCGAGTGTTACTACGAGTTCGCCGACCACGCCCCCGAAGGCCGGTACGACCGGGCAGTCCTCCCCCATGTCGGGCTGCCTGCCCCCGCGTCGGGGGATCTCATCTGGACCCCGGCGGACTGGGCGTGGATCGGAGGGCTCATGGACGTCCTCATCCCGGCCTGGTATTTCGGGATGCCGGTCCTCACCGCCGAAGGGGACTTCGACCCGGCATGGGCGGCCGACCTCATCGCCGAACACCGCATCACCTTGGCGTTTCTCCCCCCGACCGCCCTGAAGATGATGCGACGCGACGGCGTCCGCCTCGACGGAGCCTCCCTCCGAGCCGTGTTCACCGGCGGCGAAGCCCTCGGGGCCGAGGTGCTGGCGTGGGGCACCGACGCGCTCGGGGCGCGGATCAACGAGGGATACGGGCAGACGGAATGCAACCTGGTGGTGGGGAACTGCTCGTCGGTGTGGCCGGTCCGTCCCGGGTCGATGGGCCGACCGATCCCCGGCCACCAGGTCGCCGTCCTCGACGAGGACGGACGACGCTTGGTCGGGGAGGAAGGGGAGATCTGTGTGCGGGGCCCCGACCCGGTGATGATGCTCCGCTACTGGAACCGTCCCGAAGCGACCGACGAGAAATACCGCGACGGGTGGCTGCTCACCGGCGACCTGGGGGTCGAGGACGAAGACGGCTACCTGTGGTTCCGCTCCCGCAAAGACGACGTGATCATCTCCCGCGGATACCGGATCGGACCCGGAGAGATCGAGGAGTCGCTGATGAGCCACCCGGCGGTGGCGATGTGTGCCGTCGTCGGCGCCCCCGACGAGCTCCGGGGAGAAGTTCCCGTCGCCTTCGTCGTGTTGAAGCCGGGACACCGTCGCTCCCTGGCGCTGGCCCTCGAACTCCAAGACCACGTCCGCACCCGGCTCGCCGCCCACGAAGTGCCCCGCCAGGTCACCTTCGTCGACGACCTTCCCCGCACGACCACGGGCAAGATCATGCGGAGGGCGTTGCGCGAACCCTGATCAGGCGGGGGTGTGGCGACGGCCCCGGCGCTTCAGGTAGCCGTGCCACAGCAGACGAGCCGCCACGGCCCGCCAGGGGGCCCATCGTTCACCGATCCGTGCGAGCCGGGGCGGGTCGGGGACGGTGTCCAGCATGAGGGTCTCGGCGGCGGCGACCTGGAGCGCCCGGTCCCCGACCGGCCAGATGTCCGGCCTCCGGAGGCTGGACAGGAGGTAGACGTCGGCGGTCCACGGCCCGATCCCGGGCAGGGCGGTGAGGGTGGCGCGTACGGCATCGTCGGGGAGGGTCTCCAGGCCTTCGAGGTCGAGGCGCCCTTCGGTCACCGCCTCCGCCAGCGCCCTGACGTAGCGGGCCTTTTGGCGGCTCAGCCCCCAGGCCCTGAGCTCGACGTCGGAGGCGGCCAACACCCGCCCGGGTGTCACGGAGCCGACACCCCGGCGGAGCCGCTCGAAGGTGGCCCGGGCCGAGGCGAGCGAGACCTGCTGTTCGAGCACCAACAGCACCAGCGTCCCGAACCCGGGTGGGCGATGCCAGAACTCGGGGACGCCGTAGGAGGCGACGAGCGACCCGAGGGCGGCGTCGGCGTCTGCCAGCTCCCGGGCGGCCCGGGAGAACCGTCGGGCGTCGAGGAGCCGGGACATGGGACCATCCAACCACGGTGCGGCGGTCCCCTCACTCTACGCTCCGCCCATGACCCAACTCGCCCGGATCCTCGTCGACATTCTCGTCCCCGTGTTCCTGCTGGTGGGCGTGGGGGCGGTGGCCGGGCGGCGACTGGGCCTCGATTCCCGCCCCTTCGCCAAGATCGCCTACTGGATCCTCGGGCCGGTGTTCGTGTTCGACATCCTCGCCCGGGCCGACCTCTCCGCCGACCTGGTGGCACGGGTGGTGG
>WFOA01000106.1 GCA_015488325.1 Acidimicrobiia bacterium
ACCACCCCCTCGCCGCCCGCGACGACGTCGTCGTCACCCCCCACATCGCCACCGCCACCGACCGCGGCAGACTCCGGCTCGTCCAAGCGGCGGTCGCCAACGCCGTCGCCGTCGCCACAGGTCGGCGACCGGCCGGGATCGTCAACCCCGAAGTGTGGGAACGGAGGAGGATGCCCCATGCCACGTGACGTCGGGATCGGAGTCGTCGGCTTCGGATGGATGGGCCAGACCCACTCCCGTGCCTACCGGAACATCCCCGTCTACTTCCCCGAACGCCGGCTCCGCCCCCGCCTCGTCGCCGTCGCCGAACCAGAGCCGCGACGGGCCCGCCTCGCCACCGACAACTTCGGATTCGAAGAAGCCACAGACGACTGGCGCCGAGTGGTGGAACATCCCGACGTCGACGTCGTCGACATCACCGCCCCCAACGCCCTCCACGAAGCCGTCGCCGTCGCCGCCGCCGAAGCAGGCAAGGCCGTCTTCTGCGAAAAACCCGTTGGGATCGCCCCGGAGGCGACCGCCGCCATCGCCGCCGCCGCGACGGCCGCCGGGGTCGTCACCGGAGCCGGATACAACTACCGCTGGGCGCCCCTCGTGCAGTGGACCAAACAGCTCATCGACGAAGGGCGGTTCGGAGAGCTCACCCACTACCGGGGCAGGTTCTTCTCCATGTACGGGAGGGACCGTCTCGGAGTCCTCTCCTGGCGCTACCTGCAGTCCGAAGCCGGATACGGAACCCTGATGGACCTCATGTCCCACACGATCGACATGGCCCTGTACCTGTTCGGCCCCATCACCGCCGTCGTCGCGACCAAAGAGACCTTCGTGAAGCGGCGTCCGCTGCCCCGCCCCGGAGAAGGAACCCACTACGACCGCGGCAGCCCCGACGACCCCACCGGAGAAGTCACCAACGAAGACTACGTCGCCGCGATGGTGCAGTTCGCCAACGGCGCCCGCGGGGTCCTCGAAGCAGACCGGAGCATCTTCGGCCCCCAGTCGCAGATGGCGTTCGAGATCAACGGCTCGAAAGGGGCAGCCGCCTGGGATCATGAGAAGCTGAACCAGATGAAGCTCTACCTGCCCGACGAAACCCCCGTCGACGGGTTCGTCGAAGTGCTGTCGGGAGAACAGTTCCCCCACCACGGGAACTTCGTCCCCGGCGGCGGCAACTCGATCGGATACGAAGACATGAAGACCATCGAAGCCGTCGAGTTCCTCCAGGCGGTCGTCGACCGTCGACCCTTCCACCCGGGATTCGACGACGCCCTCGCCGTCGCCGAAGTCCAAGACGCCATCGTCCGCTCCTGGAAGACCCAGAGCTGGGAACCGGTCACCCCCCTCGGAGCCGACCGATGATCGTCAACCCCCTCAAAGCCCGGCTCCACGCCGGAGAGACCGTACGAGGATGTTTCATCCGTTCCCCCGACCCCGACCTCGCCGAATACGTCGCCGCCGCCGGATGGGACTTCTGCGTCTTCGACGGCGAACACGGCCGGGTCGCCCACACCGACATCGCCAACCTCGCCCGGGCCGCCGAAGTGCGGGGGGTCTCGCCGATCGCCCGGGTGCCCCGCAACGAACCGTCCATCATCCTCCGATACCTCGACGCCGGCGTCCACGGCATCCACGTCCCCTGGGTGAACAGCCCCGAAGAAGCCCACCGGGCGGTCGAAGCCGCCAAATACCGGCCCCGGGGAAACCGGGGACTCGCCGGCAACCGCAGCATCGACTGGAGCGCCACCCCCGAGACGGTCGCCCAGGCCAACGCCGAGACGATGGTGATCATCCACATCGAGACCGCCGAAGCGGTCGAACGGATCGACGGCTACCTGGAAGTCCCCGACGTGGACGTCCTGTTCGTCGGACCCACCGACCTCTCCCACTCCCTCGGACATCCCGGCCGACGGGACCACCCCGACGTGGTGGCGGCCATCGAACGGGTCGTCGCCGCCGTCGCCGAAGCCAGCCGTCCCGCCCTCGGCATCTACGCCGGAGACACCGAGACGGCCCGGCGGTGGATCCGCCGAGGCGCCCGCTACGTGACGACCGGAGTGGAGTCGCTGCTCGGCCCGGCCATGGCCGAATACTTGGAACGAACCTGAGGAGGACCCATGGAGACGGTACGACTCACCACCGCCCAGGCGATCGTGCGATGGATGATCGCCCAGCGTATCGAGGTGGACGGTGACACATGGCCGGTCTTCGGCGGCGTGTTCGCCATCTTCGGACACGGCAACGTCGTGGCGCTCGGCGAAGCCCTCGAAACGGTCCGAGACACCCTGCCCACCTGGCGAGGCCACAACGAGCAGTCGATGGCCCTCGCCGCCATCGCCTACACCAAAGCGAAACGGCGACGCCAGATCATGGTGGCGACGTCGTCGGTCGGTCCCGGATCCACCAACATGGTGACGGCGGCGGCGGTGGCGCACGCCAACCGCCTTCCTCTGCTCATCATCTCCGGGGACTCGTTCCAGAGCCGCATCCCCGACCCGGTACTCCAGCAGGTCGAACACTTCCACGAACCGTCGACCACCGTCTCCGACACCTTCCGGGCCGTCACCCGGTATTGGGACCGCATCACCCGGCCCGAACAGATCGTGCAGAGCCTCCCCCAGGCCCTCGCCACCATGCTCGACCCCGAAGACTGCGGACCCGCCTACCTCGGCCTCCCCCAGGACGTCGCCGCCGAAGCCTACGACTATCCCACCGCCTTCTTCCGGGCACGGACCCACCGGATCCGCCGGCCCGGCCCCGACCCCGCCGAAGTGGAAGCGGCAGCGGCGGTCCTCGCCCGAGCGGAACGGCCCCTCATCATCGCCGGCGGTGGAGTCCACTATTCGGGCGCCGTGGCCGAGCTCACCGACTTCGCCGAACGGCGAGGCATCCCCGTGGTCGAGACGGTCGCCGGCAAAGCCGTCCTCGTCGCCGACCATCCCAACTACGCCGGGCCGATCGGGGTGACAGGCTCCACCTGCGCCAACGCCCTTGCCGAAGACGCCGACGTGGTGGTGGCGGTGGGTACCCGCCTGCAGGACTTCACCACCGGCTCGTGGACCGTCTTCAAGAACCCGGAGATGACCCTCATCTCCATCAACGTGGGACGGTTCGACGCCACCAAGCATCAGGCGCTCTCGGTGGTGGGCGACGCCCGGCGCACCCTCGGGGAACTCGACGGAGCCCTCGGCATCTACCGGGCGCCCGGTGCGTGGCTCGAACGGGCCGCCGCCCTCCGGGAAGAATGGTTCCGGTATCTGGAGCAGAACGCCGCCCGGGAGCTCGACCCGCCCTCCTACGCCCAGGTGGTACGGGCCATCTGGGAAGAAGCCGACGACACCGACTATCAGGTGGCGGCCGCCGGCGGCCTCCCCGGTGAGCTCAACACGGGGTGGCTGTCGAAATCGGTGGGCAGCTTCGACTGCGAATACGGCTACTCCTGTATGGGGTACGAGATCGCCGGGGCGTGGGGAGCGAAGATGGCCCTCGGCGACCGGGACGTGGTCGCCTGGGTCGGCGACGGCTCCTACCTGATGATGAACTCCGACATCCACTCGACGGTGTTCACCGGACACAAGGTGATCTTCATCGTCTGCGACAACGGCGGGTTCGCCGTCATCAACCGGCTCCAGGTGGGCACCGGCAACGCAGAGTTCAACAACCTGTTCGCCCACGCCCGCCACACCCGCATGGTGCGGGTCGACTTCGCCAAACACGCCGAGGCGCTGGGGGCGATCGCCGAGAAGGTGTCGACGATCGACGAACTGCGTGCGGCGTTCCGCCGGGCGAAAGCCGCCGACCGCAGCACCGTGATCGTCGTCGACGTCGACCCCTACACCTGGACCGAAGGCGGCGCCTGGTGGGAGGTGGGGATCCCCGAAGTCTCCGACCGGGAACAGGTGAGGGTCGCCCGGGCCGAACTGGAAGCCGAGAAGAAGCACCAGCGGGTGGGCGTGTGAGCTTCGACGTCGTCACCATGGGTCGGGTGTCGATGGACCTGTACTCCCGTCAGGTGGGAGCCGGGTTCGAAGACGTCGAGAGCTTCGACGCCATGATCGGAGGCAGCCCGTCCAACATCGCCATCGGCTGCGCCCGGCTGGGACAGCGGGTGGCGGTGCTCACCGCCGTCGGACCCGACGAGATCGGCACCTTCGTCCTCGCCAACTTCGACCGGGAAGGGGTCGACACCCGCTTCGTCCGGCGGGTCGACGGCACCCGGACCGGGTTGGCGATCCTCGGGGTGCAGCCCCCCGACCGTTTCCCCCTCACCTTCTACCGGGACAACCCCGCCGACATCCACCTCACCACCGACGACGTGGACCGCCTGCCCCTCGGCGAGGTGCAGGCGGTGGTGCTGTCGGGGACGGCGCTGTCCCGGGGGACGTGCAAGGAAGCGACCCTGTACGCCGGGGAACGGGCGGCGGGGGGACCTGCCACCGTCTACCTGGACCTCGACCTGCGTCCCGACCAGTGGGTGGACCGCCGCGGCTACGGGGTGGCGATCCGGGCGCTGCTGGAACACGTGAACGTGGCGATCGGGACCGAAGAGGAGTTCCACGCCGCCCTGGCTCCGACCTCGGGCGCCCTCGAAGGGAAGTCCCTCACCGCGGCAGAGCACGAAGAGCTGGAAGAGCTGATCGAGGCGCTGCGTGCCCACCGGCTCGGCATCGTGCTGGTGGTGAAACGGGGACCCCGGGGGGTGACGGTGATCGGCGACGGGGACCGGACCGACGTCCCCGGGTTCCCGGTGGAGGTGTTGAACACGGTGGGGGCAGGGGACGCCTTCGCCGCCGGGCTGGTCCACGGTCGGCTCCGCGGCTGGGACTGGTACCGGGCGGCCCGGTTCGCCAACGCCTGCGGGGCGATCGTCGTGACCCGCCACGGCTGTTCGTCGGCGCTGCCCACCGAGTCCGAAGTCCGGGAGTTCCTCGCCGGACGGGACGAGCCCC
>WFOA01000107.1 GCA_015488325.1 Acidimicrobiia bacterium
GTGGCGGGCTCCACCGGCCCATGGTCGGGGACCCCGGAACGGCCGCCGCCGAACCGTGGGCCGGCGAAGACCCCGACGGTCGTCGCCAACCCAGGGTTGGGGGCTCACCGGACCCGGCCTTCCCTTCCCGGACGGCCCCGTACACTCCCGGCATGGCCCAGGCCGTCGCCCCCCTCCGCATCGCCCGGTTCCGCGCCCTCTGGCTGGCGTCGATCTTCTCCAACGTCGGATCGTTCCTGCAGGCCGTCGCCGGCGCCTGGCTGATGCTGGAACTCACCGGATCGGCCACCTGGGTCGGGATGATGGTCGCCTCCAACACCCTCCCCCTCCTCTTCCTCGCCCTCGCCGCCGGCGCCGTCGCCGACATGCTGGACCGGCGGCGGGTCCTCATCGCCGCCCAGCTCACCATGGGGTCCGCCGCCGCCGCCATGGCCGCGCTCACCTGGGCCGACCTCATCACCCCCGAACTGCTGTTGGGACTCGGTCTCGCCATGGGTGTCGGACTCGCCTTCAACCTGCCCGCCTGGCAGGCCCTCATCCCCGACCTCGTCCCCCGCGGCATGGTCGCCTCCGCCGTCGCCCTCAACTCGGTCGCCTTCAACGTCGCCCGTTCGGTCGGGCCCGCCATCGGCGGCCTGCTGGTCGCCACCGTCGGACCGGAAGCCGGGTTCGGGATCAACGCCCTCTCCTACCTCGGGGTCGTCGTCGTCCTCGCCTGGATGGCCCGACACCTCCCCGCCGCCGACCGGGAAGAGGCGTCGATGGTGAACGCCATCGCCCTCGGGGTCCGTTTCGCCCGGTTCACCCCCACCTTCCGTCGGCTCCTCGCCCTCGCCGCCCTGTTCGCCCTCACCTCGGCGGTCGTCCAGGCCGTCCTCCCCAACCGCACCGACGAACTCGGAGGCGGACCCGGCTCCTACGGCGTCCTCCTCGGCGCCATGGGGTTGGGTGCCCTCGTCGGCGGACTCACCCGGGGACCCGTCGCCGAACGGCTCGGTGAACGGTCGGTGCCCGCCACCATCGTCCTGTTCGGCCTCGCCGGGGTCGCCCTCGGGCTCGCCCCCAGCATCTACGTCGCCGCCGCCGCGCTGGTGGTTGCCGGCGCCGCCTGGGTGTGGACCCTCGCCACCCTCAACGCCACCGCCCAGCTCATGTCACCGCAGTGGGTACGGGGACGGGCCATGTCCCTCTACACCCTCTCCTTCGTGGGGGTGCTCCCCCTCGGATCCATCCTCGCCGGATGGGTGGCCGACCGGCTCGGCGCCGGCGGCGCCGAGACCCTCCTGTCGGGCGGGGCGGTCGTCCTCGGGCTGGTGGCGCCGGCGTTCCGGATCCCCCCCCTCGACCAGGTCGAATCCCCCGTCTACGAACAGGACCGGCCCGTCCCCGAACACGTCGACACGGAAGGCGGGCCGGTGATGGTCGTCAACACGTGGGTGCTGGAAGCCGACGAGATCGAACCGTTCCTCGAAGTGATGAACGAGGTCCGTCTCGTCCGGCTCCGCACCGGCGCCTACCGGTGGCGCCTCTACCGGGACGCCGCCGACCCCCACCGGCTCTCCGAAGTGTTCCTCACCGTCTCCTGGGAGGAACACCTCGCCCAGCATCGCCGGATCGACGACGCCTCCGCCGAGCTGCTGCGTCAGGCCCGCCAATTCGGCAAGGAACGGCCCGTCACCCGTCACCTCGTCGCCGTCGACGTCGAACATCCCGAAGACTGGCAGCGTCTCGTCGCCGCCCACGAGCGCTACCACGAACGGGACGGGTCGATCCCACTGCGGTCCGACCAGACGGCGAGCTGACGTCGGGCTTCAATGGGTCGGTCCACGACGGAGGGCCAGCATGGAGTTCCACAGCATCCGATACGAGGTGGCGGACCGGGTCGCCACCATCACCTTGAACCGGCCGGATCGCCTCAACGCCATCGACGAACACATGCCCGGCGAGATCCGGGCCGCCGTCGAACAGGCAGAAGCCGACCGGGACGTCCACGTCGTCGTCGTCACCGGCGCAGGGAGGGCGTTCTGTTCGGGATACGACCTGGCGGTCTTCGCCCAACGTCCCGACGCCCCCTACAGCCAGGACATGCCGTGGGATCCGATGGTCGACTACCAGATGATGTCCCGCAACACCGCGGACTTCATGGCGCTGTGGCGGACGTCGAAACCGACCGTCGCCAAGGTGCGGGGCTACGCCGTCGCCAGCGGATCCGACATCGCCCTCGCCTGCGACCTGGTGGTGATGGCCGCCGACGCCAAGATCGGCTACCCGCCGGCACGGGTGTGGGGGTGTCCGACGACGGCGATGTGGGTGTACCGGGTGGGGGCGGAACAGGCGAAACGGCTGCTGTTCACCGGGGACCTGATCGACGGGTCCGAGGCGAAGCGGATCGGCCTGGTGGTGGACGCCGTCCCCGAAGCCGACCTCGACGCCCGGGTCGACGCCCTCGTCGACCGGATCAAAGGGGTGCCCCGCAACCAGCTGGCCATGCAGAAGCTGATGGTGAACCAGGCCTACGAGAACATGGGTCTGGCGACCACCCAGATGTTCGCCACCCTGTTCGACGGGATCGCCCGCCACACACCGGAAGGCATGTGGTTCAAACGGCGGGCCGAACAGGTCGGATGGGCCGAAGCAGTCCGTGAACGGGACTCGGGGGCGCCGATCGCCCCCGACGTGTCCAAGTAGCGGAGCTTCAGCGGAGGCCGGGCCGGCCGTACCGTCTGGGGGGGTCGTCTCGCCTTGGGTGTTCGGCGGCGGGGCTGCGCCGGGAACCCTGGGTCGGCGGTGTCTCCGACGGGGATGCAGAACCCCGGGTTGGGGTCCCCCGGCGACGATCCGACCTGGCGAGTCGCCACCACCCGCGGGACTCTGTCACACCCGTCAGGCAACGTAGAGTCATGTCGAAAGAACGAAACATCCGTGAAGTCGCCGCCCGGCAGGGTGGCGTGATCTCCCGCCGTCAGGCGATCGAGGCGGGATACACCCCGAAGATGATCGCCGGGAGGCTCCGGGCAGGCGATTGGACGCCGGTGTCCCGGGGCGTCTACCGGCTGATCGACGCCCGCACCCATCGGGATCTCGTCCACGGCGCCGTCGTCACGTTGCCGACCGCGGTCGTCTCCCACCAGTCCGCCGCCCGCCTCCACCGGATCCCGAAGGCACCGGACAGCCCGCCGACGGTCACCGTCCACGCCTCCACCACCCATCGGTTCGACGGTGTCGTCGTCCACCGCACCCGCGACCTGGCCGACCACCACGTCGTCGACGTCGCCGGACTGCCGGTGACGACGATTCCGCGGACGGTCGTCGACCTGGCAGCCCACGTCTCGGTTCACCGGCTCGGCGAGATCGTCGACGAACTGGTCGTGTCCTCTGCGATGAAGCTGGACGACCTCGTCGCCGTCGTCGGGGAGGTGGCGAGGAGAGGCAAACCCGGTTCGGCGTCGCTGCGGACAGTCCTCGCCGAACGGACCGACCTCACCTGGGCGACGTCCACCCGGATGGAACGTCTCGGCCTCGCCGTGCTGGCCGCCGCCGGGCTGCCCCGACCCGAGACGCAGGTGCCGATCCCATGGTCGCCCGACCGGCGGTTCGACGCCGCCTACCCGTGGGCACGTCTCGCCATCGAATGGGACTCGCGTCGGTGGCATCTGCGGGCGGCCGACTTCGAACGGGACCGGCGACGGGACCGGGCGGCGGCCGTCCATGGATGGACCGTGCTGCGGGTCACCTGGCTGGACCTGAAGACGCGACCTGAAGAGGTCGCCGCCGACGTCGCCGCCGTGCTGTCCCTCGCCTCGTCCCGTCACTGACCGGGCCGGCACGAACCGTGGGCCGGCGCCGCCCGCCACCGGCGTCCCCGACCCCGGGTTCGGCGTGGTGTCATGCGGCGTCGGCGAGTTTCCGGCGGAGCGCCCGCAGCAGGTCGCGCCGTTCCCTCAGCTGCTCCTTGAAGGACGACACCGTCGCATGGTGGATCTCCTCGGACATCTCGCCGAGGCGGGTGTTCAACAGCTCCACCAGCGCCTGCACCTCTTCGGTCGTCAACTCCAACGTCGGCATGGTCGCCTCCCCACCTTCGATTCTGCCGCACCACCCCCGTCGTCGACCCCGGCCCTCCTCCCCGAACCGGGATGACCATCGGACCTATCCGACCGGGTGCAACCCGGATGAGCGACGTAGGGTTCATATTCCCGATGGATGAACTCTGCCGCCGCCTCGCCCGCGACGTCGACGCCGCCTTCCCCGACCTCGTTTCCCATCTGGAGGGGAGGCTGTACACGGGGCTGCGACGCCTCCACGGCGACGCTGCCGAAGACCTCACCCAGGAGACGTTCATCCGCGCCTACCGGGCGTTGCGGACCTACGACCCCGAACGGATCCGCAGCCTCCGCCTCGACGGCTGGGTGTGGACCATCGCCCTCAACCTGGGCCGCAACCACGCCCGCGACCGGGCTCGGCGTCCCATCCCCGTCCCCCTGGACGACCGCCACGGCGTCACCGACCCCGAACCCGCCGACGTCGCCGCCTGGGACCGGAGGCTGCGACGGTTGCCGGCACCGCAGCGGACGGCGGTGGTGCTCCGACACGTCGCCGGCCTCAGCTACCCGGAGATCGCCGCGGCGACGGGACGGCCTGAAGGCACCGTGAAAGCCGACGTCCACCGGGGACTCGCCCGGCTGCGGCGGATCATCGAGGAGGAGACATGAACGTGGAGCAGGAACTCAGGGCGCTCGCCGAGACGCCCCCGCCAACCGTCGCCGCCGGGGTCCTGCTCGGCACCGGCCTGGCCGACGGCTACCGGATCTTCGACAGCCCCGTCGGGGCGGTGGCGGTCGCCTTCAACCCGGCCGGGGTGTCGGCGGTGGATCTCGTCGACGACGACCTGGAGGAACGGTTCACCGAACGGTTCGGGCGCCGGCTGCTGGCGGCCCGTCCCCCCCGGGGCTGGGAGACGAAGATCGGTCGGGCGATCGAACGGGGAACCCCCGGCGACCTGCCGGTCGATTTGCGTTCGGTCACCGCCTTCCAGCGGACGGTGCTGGAGGCGACGGCCCGGATCCCCAGAGGGCAGGTGCGGCCGTACGGCTGGCTGGCACGGATGGTCGGGGCGCCGGGGGCGGCCCGGGCGGTCGGTTCGACGATGGCCCGCAACCCGGTCCCCCTCATCATCCCCTGCCATCGGGTGGTCCGCTCCGACGGGCGGATCGGGGCGTATTCGCTGGGCGGGCCGGGACGGAAACGGGTGCTGTTGCGTCACGAAGGTGCCGACCCCGACCTGTTGGAGATGTGGGCGGCGAAGGGGGTGCGGTATGTGGGCTCGGAGACGACCGGGATCTTCTGCTTCCCGACGTGTCGGCATGCCCGGCGGATCGGCGACCGGCACCGGGTCGAGTTCCGGACCGACCGTGCCGCCCTGGAGGCCGGATACCGGCCCTGCGAGGTGTGCCGACCCCGCTGAACCTCCTGGCCCCGAGCCGTCGGACGGTCCCGAGGGTTGCTCGAACCCGGGGTCGGTGGTGCCCGTCGGGGGTTCGTCGAACCCTGGGTTGGTGGGTGCCCGTCGGGGGTTCTGCCAGCCCGGGGTTGGTGGGGGAGGGGCCGATGTCGGCTACCGTCCCAGACCGTGCGAGACGTCGTCGTCGTCGGTGCCGGAATCGTCGGGCTGGCCACCGCCAAAGCCCTCCAGGATCGGGACCTCGCCGTCACCGTCGTCGAGAAGGAACCCGAGGTCGGCACCCACCAGACCGGCCACAACAGCGGGGTCCTCCACTCCGGCCTCTACTACCGGCCCGGCTCGTTGAAGGCTCGGCTCTGCGTCGACGGGCGCCGACGCATGATCGAGTTCTGCACCGACCACGACATCCCCGTCGACGTGTCGGGCAAGGTGGTGGTCGCCATCCGTGACAGCGAACTCCCCCTCCTCGACGAACTCGAGCGACGTGGACGGGAGAACGGACTCGCCGGTCTCCGTCGCCTCGACCAGTCCGGCCTCGCCGAGGTCGAACCCCACGCCGTCGGCCTCGCCGCCCTCCACGTCCCCGAAGCCGGGGTGGTGGACTTCTCCCTCGTCGCCCGCCGGCTCGCCGCCGTCCTGCAGGCCGGCGGAGCGGAGATCCTCACCGGACGGGCCGTCGTTCGGATCCGTCCCGGACCGGGCGACGTCCGTGTCGACACCACCGCCGGCCCGGTCACCGCACGGGCCGTCGTGAACTGTGCGGGGCTGCACGCCGACCGGGTCGCCAGGTCCGCCGGGGTCGACCCGCCGGTCCGGATCGTCCCGTTCCGCGGCGACTACTACCGGCTCGAACCCGGTGCCGACCATCTCGTCCGGGCCCTCATCTACCCGGTGCCCGACCCTCGGTTCCCGTTCCTCGGCGTCCACTTCACCCGGCGGATCGACGGAACGGTCGAGGTGGGTCCCAACGCCGTCCTCGCCTTCGGACGGGAACACTACCGGGGAACCGCCCCCCACCTCGGCGACGTCGCCGACGTGTTCCGCTACCCGGGGTTCTGGCGGATCGTCCGCCGATACTGGCGCACCGGCGCCGCCGAGATGTGGCGGTCGGCTTCACGCCACACCTACGCTGCCGCCGCCCGCAGCCTCGTCCCCGCCGTCCGGGCCCGGGACCTGCAGCGGGCCGGGTCGGGGGTGCGAGCCCAGGCGGTCACACCCGACGGATCCCTCGTCGACGACTTCGTCGTCGTCGAGACCGACGGTGCCGTCCATGTCCTCAACGCCCCCTCCCCGGCGGCGACCGCCTCCCTCGCCATCGGCGACCACGTCGCCGACCTCGTCACCCGACGGATCTGAACCGGCGACCCCGTCCGACCCGGATTCCGGACCCCGTCCCGTCGACGATCAGGTACCGTCGCCGGGATGGAGCTGCCCACCACCGACGGACTTCTGGTCGTCGTCAAACGGGACTGCGAGACCTGCCATCTGGTGCTCCCCGCCCTCGGCCAGATCCTCGACGGGCCGGGCCTCACCGTCGTCTGCCAAGACGACCCCGACTGGCCGCCCGGGTTCGCCCCCGTCGACGACACCGGCCTCGCCGTCTCATGGCGTCTCCAGACCGAAGTCACCCCCACCCTGTATCGGATCGAAGGAGGCGAACCGGTGGCGTCGGCCGCCGGATGGTCCCGCACCGAATGGGAGCAGATCTCCGGCGTGGCCGACCTCGCTCCCGACCTCCCCGGCCGGCGGCCGGGCTGCGGGTCGAGACTGTTCGAACCGGACGTGTACGAACGGGTCCGTCGCCGACACGAAAGCACCCGGCTCGTCTCCCGGCGGGTCGAGCTGGGGTCGGCGGAAGACCCGATCGAGGCGATGTTCGAACGGGGATGGTCCGACGGGCTGCCCCTGGTCCCGCCGACGGAGGAACGGGTCGAGGCGATGCTGGGCGGCACCAGCCGGGCTCCCGACGAAGTGGTCTGTGTGATGCCCCCGGACCTGGTCGAATGCACCGTCGAGAAGGTGGCGATCAACGCCGTGATGGCGGGATGCCGCCCCGAATACCTCCCGGTGGTCCTCGCCGCCGTCGAAGCGGCAGCCACCGACCGGTTCAACATCCACGGCCTCGCCGCCACCACCTACTTCTCCGGGCCGGTGGTGATCGTCAACGGGCCCGTCGCCCGACGGATCGGCATGAACTCGGGCATCAACGTCCTCGGACCCGGCAACCGTGCCAACGCCACCATCGGCCGGGCCCTCAACCTGGTGGTCCGCAACGTCGGCGGGGCGGTGCCGGGAGGGGTCGACCGGGCTACCTTGGGCAGTCCCGGCAAACTCTCGTTCTGTTTCGCCGAAGACGAAACCGGCTCGCCGTGGGAGTCGCTGGCGGTCGAACGAGGATTCGACCCGGACGTGTCGACGGTCACCCTGTTCGCCGGGCACGGGCCCCACGAGATCGTCGACCAGCTCTCCCGCAGCGCCGACTCCCTCGCCTCCTCCTTCGCGCTGCAGCTCCGCACCGTCGCCCACGCCAAACTGGCGGTCCGGTTCGACGCGGTGGTGGTGGTCTCGCCCGAACACGCCCGGGTGTTCCGTGAGGCCGGATGGTCGAAACGGCACCTCCGGGACGAGGTGTTGGAGCGGCTCACCGTCCCCGGCGCCGAGCTGGTGCGCGGCGCCGGCGGGGTGGCGGAGGGGATCCCCGAAACGTTCGCCGGGACGGCGGTGCCGAAGTTCACCCCCGACGGGCTGTGGTTCGTCCACGCCGGAGGGACGGCGGGACTGTTCTCGGGGATCATCTCCGGCTGGGTGAACGGCCCCGGCGGCTCCCAGATGACCACCGTCGAAGTCCGTCCCTGAACCCTGGGCTGGCGAACCACCTGGCGGGGTGCCCCCAGCCCTGGGTTGGCGGCTCCGGTGGGGTCGGTCCGAGCCGTGGGCTGTACGAGCCCTCGGGGGGCGTCCCCAGCCCACGGTTGGCGGCTATCCGGGGGGCGTCCCGAACCCTGGGTTGTACGGAGCCCTCGGGGGGCGTCCCCAGCCCTGGGTTGGCGGTACCGGGTCCCCGGTGGGGAGGAGGTCGCTAGGGTCGAGGGGTGATGACCACGCTGTTGGACCCCACCGCCGAACGGACCCCGGCCGCCCGGCCCCTCAGCCCACGACTCCGGTCCCTCGACGGCGTCACCGTCGGGCTGTTGGACATCTCCAAACCTCGAGGGGACGTCTTCTTGGACCGGCTCGAACAGCTCCTCGCAGCCCGGGGCGTCGACGTCCGCCGGTACACGAAACCGACCTTCGCCAAACCCGCCCCCGCCGACCTGCGGCGACGCATCGCCGAAGAATGCGGGGCGGTGATCGAAGCCCTCGCCGACTGAGGGTCGTGCACGTCGTGCAGTGTGCACGACATCGCCGACCTCGAAGCCCGGGGGGTGCCCGGCGTGTTCGTCGCCTCCACCGAATTCGCCGACGCCGCCGCCGTCCAAGCCCGAGCCCTCGGGGTCGAACCCCGGCGGGTGTTCGTACCCCACCCCATTCAAGACCGCACCGACCCCGAGATGCGTCGCCTCGCCGAACTCGCCGTCGACGAACTGGTCGCCGCCCTCGTCGACGGCTGAACCGACCCCGGCCGACCCGACCCCGCTCTGGCGCCCAGCCGACGTCGTCGGCAGGGTATCGTGGCCCGAGTCGACCGGTGGGGAGCCATCTCGACGTCAGCGGTCACCCGACGGGCCCGTCCCTGGATGGGCACCCTGTTCCCCGTCGCCGCCGTGTTGGCGGCGTTGGTGGTCGGCGCGGTCATGCTCCTCCTCCTCGGCGCATCCCCCGGCGAAGGGTTCGCGGCGATGATCGACGGGGCCTTCGGAGGTCCCCGGGAGCTCGCCGACACCGTCAACAAGGCGGTGCCGCTGCTGCTGGTCGGCGTCGGGATCACCATCGCCTTCCGCGCCAACGTCATCAACATCGGCGGGGAAGGCCAGATCGTCCTCGGTGCCCTCACCGCCACCGCCCTCGCCCTCGCCCTGCCCGACTGGCCCGCCGTCGTCCTCCTCCCCCTCGGCCTCGCCGCCGGACTCGTCGGCGGGGCGGTGTGGGGGGCGGTCCCCGGCGCCCTCAAGGCCTACTTCGGCGTCAATGAGATCCTCTCCACGATCATGCTCAACATCGTCGCCGTCCAAGGGATGAACTACCTGCTGCGGGGACCGATGATCGACCCGGCCGAGATCGAATCGGGCAGCCGCATCCCCCAGACGATGCGCCTCCCGCCCGCCACCGACCTCCCCGTCCTCGTCCCCGACACCCGCCTCAACCTGGGGGCGGTCATCGCCGTCGTCGCCGCCGTCGTCGTCTACGTGTTCCTGTGGCGCACCACCTACGGCTACCGGATCCGGGCCGTCGGCCTCAACCCCTTCGCCTCCCGCTACGCCGGCATCGACGTGAAACGGTCCACCGTCGTCGCCCTCACCCTGTCGGGGGCCCTCTGCGGTCTCGCCGGAGCCATCCTCGTGTTCGGCAGCGAATCCCATCGGATGGTCACCGACGGTTCCACCACCGGCTTCACCGGCAGCGCCGGATTCAACGGGATCGTCGCCGCCCTGTTCGGCGGCCTCCACCCGATCGGCACCATCCCCGCCTCGTTCCTGTTCGGGGCGTTGCTCGTCGGAGCGAACCGGCTGCAGCGGGTCACCCAGGTGCCGTCGGCCCTCGTCATCGCCCTCAACGGGCTCGTCGTCGTCTTCGTCGTGTCTTCGGCCATCTGGAAACGGCGCCTCGAACAGCGGGCCCAGCTGGAGGCGGTGCAGACCGGCGACCAGGCGGCCCAGACGTCCCTCCCCGGCGACGTCGCCCCGGCGGCGGCCGACCCGCCCGGACGCGACAGCGGCACCGACGATGGGTGAGTTCTTCACCTCCGCCGTCCTCGTCTCCACCGTGGCGTCGGGTCTGCGGCTGTCCACCTCGTACCTGTTCGCCGCCGTCGGGGAGACCTTCGGGCAGCGAAGCGGCGTCCTCAACCTGGGGGTGGACGGCATCATGCTCCTCGGCGCCTTCGGCGCCTACTACACGGTGCTGAACGGGGGCGGACTGTGGTTGGGGATGGTCGTTGCCATCACCGTCGGGTTGGTCATGGGCCTGGCGATGGCCTTCACCAGCGTCACCCTCCAGGCCGAACAGGGAATCTCGGGGATCGGCTTCTACCTGTTCGGGTTGGGACTCAGCGACCTCCTCTTCCAGAAACTCGTCGGCACCCCCCTCCCCATCCGGGGCTTCCCCGAACTGCGGATCCCCTTCCTCGCCGACCTGCCGGTCGTCGGCGAGATGCTGTTCAGCCATTCGATCGTCGTCTACGCCGCGTTCCTGCTGGTCCCCGTCGCAGCCTTCGTCCTCAACCGCACCACCCTCGGCCTCAAGATCCGATCCGTCGGGGAGAACCCCGAAGCCGCCGACACCCTCGGAGTGAGCGTCGCCGGTGTCCGCTACCTCACCGTGATGACCGGAAGCGCCCTCGCCGGGTTGGGAGGCGCCGCCCTCGCCACCGAGCTGGGGATCTTCCAGCAGAACCTCACCGCCGGGCAGGGTTTCATCGCCGTCGCCCTCGTCTACTTCGGGGCGTGGCGGCCCGTCGGAGTGATGGCCGGGTCGCTGCTGTACGGGCTGGTCGCCTCGGTCGTCCTCCAGCTCAAAACCCTGGGGATCATCCCCCGCAGCGCCTCCGAGCTGGCGGCGATGCTCCCGGCGGTCCTCACGATCCTGGCGTTGGTGGTGGCGGTCCAGCGGGAACGGCAGCCGGCAGCGCTCACCAAGCCGTACGAACGGGGAGCCTGAAGGAGAGCACCGAGAGAAAGGAAACAGCATGAGGAAACTCATCGTCGTCGTCGCAGCCCTGGCCCTGGTGGCCGCCGCCTGCGGAGGAGCCGGGGACGAGGCCGGAGGTGGGGAAGGGGCCGCCGAACAGCCCTTCCGAATCGCCGTCGTCGCCCCCAGCGCCATCAACGACCTGGCGTTCAGTCAGAGCATCTACGACGGTCTGGTCGCCATCCAAGAGGAGATGGGAGGCCCAACCAAGGTGGAGCTGGCCGTCACCGACGGCACCTTCGTCGTCGAAGACGCCGCCGCCGCCATCCGCGACTACGCCGCCCAGGGCTACGACCTGGTGATCGCCCACGGCTCCCAATACGGGACGTCGCTGCAGGAGATCGCCCCCGACTTCCCCGACGTGTCCTTCGCCTGGGGCACCGCCGGCGACACCTTCGGGCTGCCGAACGTGTTCGCCTACGAGGCCGCCTCCAACCAGGGGGGATACGTGATGGGGGTGATGGCGGCCGCCCTGTCGGAGAGCGGGGTCGTCGGGATCATCGGGCCGATCGAAGTCGGCGACGCCAAACTGTATGTGGACGGCTTCGCCGCCGGGGTGAAGGCCCAAGACCCCACCGTCGACGTCACCATCAACTACACCGGTTCGTTCAGCGACGTCGCCCTCGCCGCCGAAGCGGCCCGGGCGGCGATCGGCGCCGGAGCCGACGTCCTCACCGGCACCGCCCAGATGGTCGTCGGGGCGGTCGGGGTCGCCCAGGAGGAAGGCGTCCTCTGGTTCGGCACCCAGGCCGACCAGACCCAGCTCGCCCCCGAGATCGTCGTCGCCTCCCAGGTGTACCACTGGGAGGTGGTGTTGAGGGACATGATCGACCTGATCCAGCAGGGGACCCTCGGCGGTGAGGCGTATGTGATCGACCTGGCCAACGGCGGCGAAGAGATCGCCTTCAACCCGGGGTTCGACCTGCCCGCCGACGTCAAACAGCTCGGACAGGACACCATCCAGGGGATCATCGACGGGTCGATCGTCGTGCCCGCCGGAGGCTGAACGTCATGGCCGAGACACTCCCGGGGACCGGCGGTCGGGGACACGGCCTCGACCTGGCGATGCGCGGCATCGTGAAACGGTTCCCGGGGGTGTTGGCCAACGACCACGTCGACTTCGACGTCCGCCGGGGTGAGATCCACACCCTGCTCGGAGAGAACGGCGCCGGGAAGTCGACCCTGATGAAGATCCTCTACGGCCTGTACCGTCCCGACGCCGGGGAGATCCGCATCGACGGGGAGCCGGTGCAGATCGACTCGCCGCGCCGGGCCATCGAGCTGGGCATCGGGATGATCCACCAGCATTTCATGCTCGTCCCCACCCTGACGGTCGCCGAGAACGTCGCCCTCGGGTTGGCGTCCCCGAAGGGTCCGCTCCTCGACCTGGCCCCGGTGGCCCGCCGGATCGAAGAGCTGTCGGAGGCGTACGGGCTGCGGGTCGACCCCGGGGCGATGGTGTGGCAGCTGTCGGTGGGGGAGCAGCAGCGGGTCGAGATCATCAAAGCCCTCTACCGGGACGCCGAACTGCTCGCCCTCGACGAGCCCACCGCGGTGCTCACCCCCCAGGAGGTGGAGGACCTCTTCGTCACGTTGCGGGCGATGGCGGCGGAAGGCCACAGCCTCATCTTCATCTCCCACAAGCTGCACGAGGTGTTGGACATCAGCGACCGCATCACGGTGCTGCGGAACGGACGGCTGGTGGGGACCGTCTCGTCGGCGGACGCCACCAAAGCGGGCCTCGCCCGGATGATGGTGGGACGGGAGGTGGTGCTCGAACAGGTCCGGGCACCGGTCGAGGTCGGACCTCCCCGGCTGGAGATTTTCGACGTGCGGGCCCGGGGGGACCGGGGAACGGAGGCGGTGCGGGGGGTGAGCCTGCAGGTGCGGGCAGGGGAGATCCTCGCCATCGCCGGTGTGTCGGGGAACGGGCAGCGGGAACTGGCCGAAGTGGTGGCGGGGCTGCGGGAGGCCACCGGCGGCCGGGTCCTGATCGACGGCAGCGACGTCACCGGGGCCGACCCGGGGCAGCGCAGGGCGTTGGGTCTCGCCTACATCCCCGAGGAGCGGATGCGGGACGGGGCCATCGGCCAGTTCACCGTCGCTGAGAACCTGATGCTCCACGACTTCGACCGGCCCCCCTTCGCCCGTCACGGGTTCTTGGATTTCGCCGAGATCGAACGGCACTGCCGCCGGCTCGTCGCCGACTTCGACGTGAAGACCCCCAGCCTCGACACGACGATGAAGTCGCTGTCCGGGGGCAACATCCAAAAGGCGATCCTCGCCCGGGAGCTGTCGGCCAACCCGAAGGTGCTGGTCGCCTCCCAGCCGACCCGGGGGGTCGACATCGGCGCCACCGAATACATCCATCGGCGTCTGTTGGACCAGCGAGCCCGGGGTACGGCGACGCTGCTGATCTCCGAGGACCTCGACGAGATCCTGGCGTTGGCGGACAGGATCGCCGTCATGTACGAAGGGGAGGTGATGGACGTCGTCGACCGGGCCGATGCCGACGTCGGACGGCTCGGGCTGCTCATGGCGGGAGTCCGGGACTCCGGCACCTGACCTCCCGCGAACCCAGGGCTGTCGGTGCCCTCCGAGGGTGTGGCCAACCCTGGGTTGAACGGTGGTGGTGGGGGTGGGCTGAACCGTGGGCCGTCGGTGCCCTCCGGGGGTGTGGCCAACCCTGGGTTGAACGGTGGCGGGGGCGGTCAGTCCTTCATGGGGAGACGGGAACGCCACACCCCGTCGCGGTCGTGGAGCGCCGCCGCCACCGCCGGGGCGGTCGGAACCAGCCCGATCTCCCCGACGCCTTTGATCCCGTACGGTGCCCGAGGTTGCGGCACCTCGACGATGATCGTCTCCACCGGCGGCATGTCCTTCGCCCGGAGGATGCCGAGGCTCCGCAGCGTCATGTTCGTCGGCCGGCCTTCGTCGTCGGCCGGGAACTCCTCCGACAGGGCGTAGCCGAGACCCATGTGGACCGCCCCCTCCACCTGGCCACGCACCAACGTCGGGTTCACCGCCCGGCCGACGTCGTGGGCGGCCACCACCTTCTCGATCCGACCCGACTCCCGGTCGACCACCACGAGCTGGCAGGCGTACCCGAAGGCGGAATGCACCAGCGGATGCTCCTTCCCCGATTCGATCGAGTCGGTCCAGTCCACCCGGTGCTCACCGTGATAGTCGACACCTCGTCTCCGTCCGTCGGCGTCGGCCGCCCGGCAGGCGGCGGCGACGGCCCCCGCCCCCATCAGGGTGCCTCGGGAACCGGTCGTCTGGCCCGCCCCCAGTTCACGGGACGTGTCCACCACCACCCGCACCTGTTCGGGCGCCACCCCGAGCTCCTCCACGGCCACCTGCTGGACGACGGTGTTCACTCCCTGGCCCATCTCCGTCCAGCAGTGACGGACCTCCACCGTCCCGTCGTCGCAGAACCGCACCACCGCCCGGGACACCTCGACGGCACCGTTGCCCAGGCCGCTGTTCTTGATCGCCAACGCCAACCCGACCGCCTTCCCGGCGGACCTGGCCTCCTCGTAGGCTTCCCGCACCGCCTGCAGGCACGCCCGGGCCCCGGCAGCTCCCTCGTCCATGATCTGGCCGGGACCCCACACGTCGCCCGGGTCGACGACGTTGCGGGCCCGCATCTCCCACGGGTCGATCCCGGCGGCGGCGGCGAGGCGGTCGATCACCCCCTCCATGGCGAACTGGGCCTGGTTCGCTCCGAACCCCCGGAAGGCGCCGCACACCGGGTTGTTGGTGCGGACCGCCACCGCCTCCACGTCGATGTTCGGGATCCGATAGCACCCTCCGGCATGCCCGGCGGCCCGTTCCAGCACCTTCATCCCCACCGACGCGTACGGTCCCGAATCGCCCAGCAGGCGGGCACGTACCGCGGTGAGGCGCCCGTCGGCGTCGCAGCCCGCCTCGTACTCGAGGCGGATCGGATGCCGTTTGGCGTGCATCAGCATCGACTGTTCCCGGGTGAGGGTGCATTTCACCGGACGCTGCACCAGCCATGCCGCCAGGGCGGTCTGTGCCTGGTTGGACATGTCTTCCTTCCCGCCGAACGCACCCCCGTTGGAGACGAGCTCCACTTCGATCCGGGACGGGTCGACCCCCAGCACCGCGGCGATCTGGTCACGGTCGTCCCAGATCCCCTGCCCGCCCGACCACACCTTCAGGCGGCCGTCGGGGAGGGGGGCGGCGACGGTGGACTCCGGCTCCAAGAAGGCGTGCTCGACCCGCTGGGTCCAGAACACTTCACGGACCACATGGGCGCTGGACGCCAAGGCGGCGTCGACGTCGCCTCGACGGTACGACGACACCGACAGGACGTTCCCGGAGAGCCCCCACACGGCGTCTTCGGGGTCGTCGACGGCCCGTTCCGGGTCGGTGATGGGGCGCAGCGGCCGGTACTCGACGTCGACGAGTTCGGCGGCGGCCCGGGCCTGCTCGCGGGTCTCTGCCACCACCATCGCCACGACGTCACCTAGATAGGAGGTGCGACCGCCTTCGGGGATGAACACCGGCCAGTCCTTGTGGATGATCCCTACCCGGAGCTCGCCGGGGACGTCGGCGGCGGTGAGGACGCGGACGACGCCGGGGGCCTGCTCCGCCCGGGAGGTGTCGATCGTCACCACCTCGGCCCGGGCGTGGTCGGCGAGGCGGAAGAAGCCGTGCAGCATCCCCGGGATCCGGAGGTCGTCGATGAATCCCCGTTCGCCGAGGGTCAGTTCCCGGGCCTGGTAGCGGATGCCCGACGTGCCGACCCCGCCGACCGGCTCGACCTTGGGGACGACCCCGTGGGCGATGTCGTCGATGGCGTCGAGGATCGACAGGTAGCCGGTGCAGCGGCACAGGTTCCCGCCGAGATGCCGGGCGGCCTCCTCCCGGGTGAGGGACTCCCCTTTGCGGTCGATGAGCGCCTTGGCCCGCATGACGATCCCCGGGGTGCAGAAGCCGCATTGGAGCGCCCCGTGGGCGGCGAACGCGTCGGCGTAGAGGGCCCGCTCCGACTCGTCGAGGCCCTCCAAGGTGACGATGTCGGCGCCTTCCACCTTCGCCAGCGGCGTCTGGCAGGCCACCCGAGCCTTGCCGTCGACGAGCACCGTGCAGGCGCCGCACTGACCCGACGGGGCGCAACCGTCCTTCGGGGAGGTGACGCCGAGCCCGTCACGCAGGGCGGACAGCAGATGGGGGTGGTCGTCGGCGACGGCGACGTCTTGTCCGTTGAGGCGGAACCGGGCCATGACTCCACACTACGCGACAGCTCGCCGTCGCGCCTCCAACCCAGGGTTCGTGGGGCCCTCCGGGGGTGTGGCGAACCCTGGGTTGGTCCCGCGGTCTGAACCGTGGGCCGTGGGTGCCTTCCGGGGGTGTCGGGAACCCTGGGTTGCGCGCCGAGAGAGGGGCTCGGGAACGGTCCGGCGGTGCGTCCCGGGGCCCCCCGATCCGGCCTGGTCAGCTGAACATCGTCCGCGGCCGCTCCTGGAGCTCCCCGTCGACGTAGATGTCCACCTTCTCGTTGTAGAAGCACACCAGCCCGGCGACGGCCGCCGACTCGGGAAGCGGAAACGGGTAGCTCCACACGATGTCCTCGTGGACCGTCCCGTCGACCACCACCGACCAGTACGACGCCACCCCCTTGTAGGGGCATTCGGTGCGGGTGTCGCTGGGCCGCAGCAGGTCGAGGCGGACGTCGGTCTTCGGCAGGTAGTAGCGGACCGGCAGCCCCGTCTCGAACAGCAACGTCGGCCGGTGCGACTCCGCCACCGTCACCCCGTCTACCACCACCCGGACATGGCGGGACGACGCCAAGGCGTCGATCCGGGTGTACGGGTCACGGGGATGGACGTACACCTCTTCGTCCTCCTCGAACCAGTGGTCCATCTTCCGCCACACGAACGCGACGTGGTCGCGGATCCCCTCCAACGGAGAGTCCGGATACCGGTAGGCCGCCGCCACCGCCTCGACACCGCCGGCTTTCACCGTGTACACCGTCGCCTCCCCCCGGCTGGGCGAACGCCGAACCTCCCCCGTCTCGACGAGGAGGTCGGTCCTCACGTCCCCCAACGGGAAGTAGTAGGTGGGGTAGTAGGGCTTCTCCCAGACCAGCAGCGGTCGGCGGGAATCGGCCACCTTCACCCCGCCGAGGAACACCCGGACCCACTTGTCGCTCGGCTCCACCCGAACCCGACCCCGCTCAGCCATGTCGCACCTCGCTGCCTCGCCGTACCTCTGCACGAACCGGCGGCGACCCGGACTCATTCCCCCGACGCCGTCAGCGGTCGACAGGCACCATCCCCACCGGCAGCGGCGTCTGCCAGGCCCGCCAGTACGCGGCGAACCGGCCGACGAAGGCGTCGGGATCCTCGGCGTAGATCCGGATGCCGAGGATGCGGGCGGCCGTCCGCAGCTCCGCCCGCCGATGCTGGGTGAGGGCCGCCAGCAGCGACCGGTCCACCGGGTCGGGACACAGGTCGGGGAGGGCCGCCACCAGCCGCAGCATCACCGCCAGGTCGTGTTCGTCCCCCAACACCTCGCCCAGCCGGTCCAGCTCCCGGGCTTGCGCCTCGAGGACTTCGGGCCACAACGGCCGGAGGATCTCCACCTGATGTCGCAGATACTTCACCCGTTTCCGCCACTGGTGGAACCGCAGGTCGGTGGGTTCCTCCAACGCCCGGTGCATCTCTCGGCGTCCCCGCCGGTAGGTGCGGAACAGGCCGCCGGCGACCGTCTCGAAACTGTGGGCGAGCGGCCGGGCGGCGACGAGCCCGGACAGGCGGTGTTCGCCGTCTGCCGGCCACGCCGCATACCGGGCACGGGCGCTGCGGAGGTTGCGGAGCACGGTCGGCAGGATCGTCTCGTCCTCCAGGACCCGGCGGCGGCGGCGCCGGTGCCGTTCCGTCAGGCGTTCGATCAGTTCGTCGAAGACCCCGGAGGCGAGACGGTCCCCGAACCGGTCCCGCAGGTCACGGACCGCCTCGGTGATCACCGCCCCGTCCCGCATCGGGGCCAACAGCCGGGCCGTGTCCCGGAGCAGCGCGTTCTCGGCCCGGTACACGTCGTCGCCGATCGAGTCACGGACCAGCCGCAGCACCGCCCGGAGACGTTTCATCGCCTTGCGGGCCTGATGGACGGCCCGGTCGATGTCGTCGCCGGGCCGGGCCAGCCCGTCGATCGCCGCGTCGAGCTGTTCGAGGGTGACCCGGCGCACCCCGTCGGGAAGTCGCTCGTCGGGCGCCAAGGCGAAACGGACGTTCCGCACGGCAGGAAGATACCCCGAACGGTGGTCGGGGAGGTGAGGGTCGGAAGGCCCAGTCATGGCCCCCAGGGTAGGGCGGTGAGACGTCGCTGGATGCTCCCCGACGATGCCGTAACCTGAACGATGTGGCCGTCAGCGCCGGGATCCTCCCGTTCCGCCGGACCCCCGACCTCGAGGTCCTCATCGCCCACCCCGGAGGCCCCCTCTGGGCTCGGCGGGACGAAGGCGCGTGGACGGTGATCAAAGGGGAGCTGGAGCCGGGGGAGCATCCCCTCGCCGCCGCCGTCCGGGAATTCACCGAAGAGACCGGATGGGAGCTGCCGGCCGGGTCCTACCTCGACCTCGGGTTCGTCGAACAGAAATCCGGGAAGGTGGTCGCTGCCTGGGCGGTGGAAGCCGACTTCGATCCGGACACCCTGCGCCCGGGCACGTTCACGATGGTGTGGCCGCCCCGTTCGGGGCGAGTCCAGGAGTTCCCCGAGATCGACCGGGTCGCCTGGTTCGACCTCGACGCCGCCGCCGCCAAACTCAACCCCGCCCAACGGGCCTTCCTCGACCGGCTCCACCAGGGCCTCGCCGACCCGAAGACGGCCCGATGGGATACGGTGGTGCCATGAACGACGACACCTTCGACCGTCGACGCCGGGCCGTGCTGCGCGACGGCGCCACCGAACCGCCCTTCTCCGGCGCCTACTGGAACCTCAAGGACCGGGGAAGGTACCGGTGCGCCGGCTGCGGCCAGCTGCTGTTCCACTCCGACGCCAAATACGACTCCGGTTCCGGCTGGCCGTCGTTCTTCCGTCCCGTCGCCGCCGACCGGATCGACACCCGGGTCGACACGTCCCACGGGATGGTCCGCACCGAGATCGTCTGCGCCAACTGCGGAGGCCATCTCGGCCACGTCTTCGACGACGGGCCCGCCCCGACGGGGCTGCGCTACTGCGTCAACTCGTTGGCGTTGGAGTTCGAACCGGAACGAGGCTGAGCGGCGGCGTCGAGGAGCGCCACCGGGTCGCCGTCCACCACCGGCGGTGGAGGCACCGAGGCGACCTCCAGGCTGCCCAACGCCTCCCGGCCCCGGTAGACGACGGTCCCGCCGAGCCGCTCCACCACCCTGATCATCGGCTGGTTCTCGGCGAGCATCTCGAACTCGAGGGACGTCACCTCCCGGTGGCGGGCAGACAGGGCGAGGAGCTGCACGAGGAGGGTGCCGATCCCACGGCCCTGATGGTCGTCGAGGACGGTCACCGCCACGTCGGCCCGGCGCCGGTCTTCGAGACGGATCCACCGTCCCACCGCGACGGCGTCGGTGCCGTCCAAGACCCCCCAGGCGACGTGGTCCCGGTGGTCCACCTCGGTGAGGTAGCGGAGACGCCGGTCGTCGAGACGTTCGGCGGCGCCTTGGAACCGCATCGACCGGGAACGTGCCGACAGCCGTTCGAACCCGGAGACGAGCAGCGGCTTGTCGTCGGGGCGGACCGGGCGGGCCTGCACCGTCGACCCGTCGGGCAGAGCCAAGGTGATGGTCGGGAGGGGAGAGGGGGCGGAGCACGCCATTGCTTGCAACTGCAAGCATAGTGGTCGTGCCGGTCGGGGGTCTCCCGCTACAGTCGGCGCCTTCCAGGGCGGGATGGGGTAGGCGAGGAAGGAGTCACATGGCCAGAACCTCCCGTCAGGAGCGCATCCTCCGGCTGGTGGAGCGGATCGCCGCCCAAGGCGTCGAAGCCGGGATCGTCCACCTCGAAGCCGAAGATCCCCGTCTCCAAGGGGACTCGATCACCGTCGGAGGGCGGCGCCTGCTGAACTTCGCCACCGCCGCCTACCTGGGACTCAACCTCGACCCCCGCCTGAAACAGGGGGCGATCGACGCGGTCGAACGCTTCGGCACCGTCTACTCGTCGAGTCGGGCCTACCACGCAGCCGACCTGTACACGGCGCTGGAGCGACGCCTCGAAGCCATGTTCGGAACCCCGGTGCTGGTGCCCACCACCACCACCCTCGGCCACCTCGGGGTCCTGCCCACCGTCGTCACCGAACGGGACATCGTCCTCGTCGACGCCCAAACCCACGCCACCGTCCATCTCACGACCCAGGTCCTCCGGGGGATGGGGGTGCCGGTCGTCACCCTGCCCCACAACGACGTCGCCGCCGTCGAAACCGCCGTCGCCGACCACGCCCCCCTCTACGAACGGGTCTGGTACCTGGCCGACGGCGTCTACTCGATGTACGGGGACGTCATCCCCGTCGACGGCCTCGTCCCCCTCCTCGAACGTCACCCCAACCTCTGGTTCTACTTCGACGACGCCCACGGGCTCGGCTGGTCGGGGCTGCACGGCCGCGGCTACATCCTCGCCAACACCGAACTCCACGACCGGATGATCGTCGCCGGGTCCCTCGCCAAGGCGGTCGGATCCGGCGGGGCGGTGGTGGCGATGCGGGACGCCGACATGGCAGCCCGGATCCGCCTGATCGGCACCACCTTCGTCTTCTCCGGGCCTCTCCACCCCGCCGAACTGGGGGCGGCGGTGGCGGCCGTCGACATCCTCCTCAGCTCCGAACTGGACGAACGCCAACGACGTCTCCGACACCTCATCGACCACACCGCCGCCGAAGCCGACCGGTTGGGGATCCGCCTCGCCGACCGGACCCCCACCCCGATCTGGTTCGTCCCCGTCGGCGGGTACGAAGAGACCGCCCGGGTGGTGAGGGGACTCATGGCCGACGGGTTCTACGTGAACCCGGCGGCGTTCCCGGCGGTGCCTCTCGGCCAGGCCGGACTCCGGTTCGCCAACACCCTCTACCACACCGAAGACCAGCTCACCGCCCTGTTGGAGGCGATAGCCCGGCGTATCGGCGACGAAGAACCGGAGATCGTCGTCGATCTGCGGGACCGGGCAGCCCAGCGGGCCGACGGTTGACCGGTCGCCGGCTCAATCCCCGAAGCCGAGCCGGCCGCCGTCAGGTCGCCGACCCGTCGGGGCAACGAGACGGCTGCGGCCAGATTGGCGTTGATCCAGTCCCGGCAGGCGACGTAGAAGTGCTGGTAGGCGTCGGGTGCGACTTCGGTGAACCAGTCGAGCCGCTGCTGGCGCCGGTCGGCGAGGCGGAGGTCGAACAGGTTGGCGGGAGACGAATTCGTCAGGATGTTGCTCCCGTACTTGCAGGACACCAGATAGACGTGATCGATCCGGAGGTCGGCGGGGATCTGCTCGTAGCGGGGCGGCCGGTGGTTCCCCTTCCATTCGATCCACCAGGGGGGTCGCCCCCGCAGCCCTTCGGCGGCCCGGGCGAAGGCGACGCCGTTGCGCCACGACACCTCGAAGGCGTCACGGTGCGAACCGGCGGCCCGGGCGGCGGCGAGGCGGTCGTATTCGACGTCGGTGACGTTGACGATCGCCGCGGGTCGTGCATCCAACGCCCGGTCGAGGTCACGGAACCCCAGCATCCCGAGACCGGTCACGATCTCGGTGACGAGGGTGAGGAGGGCGGCCACCTCAGCCTTCCCGGAACAGCGGTGTGAACTGGAGCTGGGCGCCGATCAGCTCGGCAGGGACGTCCTCGCCGGTGGCGACCCGTTCGGTGTACACGTCGATGGGGATGCCGGTGTGTTCGATCCACCGGGCGACGGCGTCGCCCCAGCGTTCCTCGAGCAGCGCCCGGCGCAACAGGTCGATCTCGGTGGCGGGGAGCCGGTCGGGCTCGGTGTGGGCGACCACCCGGAGGGCGAGGACCCGCTGGAGGACGTCGAGGTCCTCGGCGACGTAGATCGTCGGCGGGTCGTCCCGGACCACCGCGTAGGCGACCAGGGGTCGGCTCATGACAGTCGTTCGATCTCCGTGTCGGTCCAGAATCCCGGTAGAGGCCGGTCGCAGGTTCCGGAGGCGTAGACGGCGAGCCGGGACCGGCCCGCCTCCGACAGCATCTCGATCGCGTCCCAGAACGACGACGTTCCGGCGGCGCGGAGGGCCTTGTCGCCCTCCGAACCCTTCTTCGGGAGGTGGGAGGTGAGCAGCAGCAGCCGGGGCGGGCGGCCGAGACCCTGCCGTTCCAGCTCTTCACGCAGTACCAGGGCTCGTCCCAGGGCCTTCCACACCGAGTCGGTGCGTAACAGTCCGCCCCGGGTGGTGGTGAACGCCCCAGTGACGTCCACGTACCAGTGGGTCTCGGCCTGGTCTTCGACCAGGAAGTTGAAGAGGACGCCGAGGCCGCGGAGACGGTACCCCTTCTTGACGATCGTGAACCCGGCCTCCTCGAGGACCCGGCGGGCGATGTCCTGGGCGACCCGGCCCTGCTGGGTGGCCCTGGCCTGGAAGTTCTCGGCCGGGTCGGCGGGGCCGGTGGACACGTCGAGGTCGCCGACCGCCTTCGGTTCGGCCGGTCGGCGGCGTCGGGTCTCCCGGCGGATCCGCTCCCGGGCGATCTCGACGTAGCGGGGTTCCAGGTCGTAGCCGACGGCCCGTCGCCGTTCCTTCAATGCCGCCACCAGGGTGGTGCCCGATCCCATGAACGGGTCGAGCACCAGATCTCCCTCGTAGGTGTAGAGCTTGATGAGCCGCTGGGGCAGTTCGACGGGGAACGGGGCGGGATGGTTGACCCGCCGGGCGCTTTCGGCGTCGATCTCCCACACGTCCAAAGTGGCGGCGAGGAACTCGTCGGCGGTGGTGTTGGTCTTGTGGGGCAGCCCTTCGGCGGCCCGCCGCTTCGGGGTACGGGCCCGATCGAACCGGCCCTTCGACGCGATGATCACCCGTTCGGTCACGTCCCGCAACACCGGGTTGGCGGCCGACCGGTACGACCCCCAGGCGACCGAGCCGACCGCACCCTTCGCCTTCCTCCAGATCACCTCCCCGCGCAGCAGCAGCCGGAGGTCGTCCTGGAGGATCCGAATGACGTCGGCGGACAGGCTCCGGTAGGGCTTCCGCCCCAGGTTGGCGACGTTGACGGCGATCCGCCCGCCCGGTTCGAGCACCCGCACGCATTCGGCGAAGACGTCACGGAGCATCTCGAGGTATTCGACGTAGGAGGCGGGGACCCCGTCGGCGTCCAGGTTCTCTTCGTACTCCTTTCCGGCGAAATACGGCGGCGAGGTGACCACCAGGGCGACGGACTTGTCGGGGAGGTGATGCATGTTCCGGGAGTCGCCGACGAAGCAGGGGTCGTCGAAGTCGGGGGCGACCACCACCTCGTCGTCGTCGGAGATCTCGGGGGCGGGGAAGCGTTCGTAGAACGGGCTGGCGTCGTGGCTTTCCCGGCGGCCGGCCCCGAAGGTCGACGTCGAGGTGCCGCGGCGGTTCCCGCGGGGCTTCGTCATGGCCGGCACGATACCGGCCGCCTCGGACAGGAACACGGTTCCCGACCCTGGGTCCTGGTGGTGGTGGAGCAGCTCTGAGAGCCCTCGGTCCGGGGTGGCTCCCGCGATCCTGAAGCCTCGAGGTGATCCCGTGACCACCACGGCCCACAGAAGCGGCGGGGCACCCGCCGGCAGCCTCCGGTCGGAATCGGCTCACCGGTTCGTGACGTATCCTCCTGCGCACCATGGTGCGTGTCCTCGCCGTCTGTCTCGGCAACATCTGTCGTTCGCCCGCCGCCGAAGCGGCGATCCGTGATGCCGCGGCCGAGGCCGGGCTGGCCGTCGAAGTCGACTCGGCGGCGACTGGCGACTACCACGTGGGCGAACCGCCCAACCCGCGGATGCAGCGGGTCGCCGCCGAGGTGGGGATGACCGTCACCGGCACCGCCCGTCAGATCCGGCCCGAGGACTTCGAACGCTTCGACCTCATCGTGGCGATGGACCGCGACAACCTGCGGACCCTCCGCCGGATCGCCCCGGCGGGAGCTCGGGCAGAGCTCCGCCTCCTCCGGGAATTCGACCCCGACGCCGACGACCTCGAAGTACCCGACCCCTACTACGGAACCGACGACGATTTCCGGCGGACCCTGGCGATGATCCGTCCCGCAGCCCGGGGCCTCGTCGCCCACCTCGCCTCCCGACGGTGAGCTGGGCGACCGTCCGCCGGGACCGCCTCGGCGACGGCACCCCGGTCGCCGTGAAGGACACCACCTACGACGCCCGGCTGGAAGCCGACGGGTTGCAGGCCCTGGCCCGGGCGGGGGCGCCGGTACCGGAGGTGATCGACGTCGACGAGCATCGGCTCGTCATGGAGTGGGTGGAGGGGCCCGCCGACTGGGAACGGGTCGGTCGGGGACTGGCCGCCGCCCATCTCAGCACCGCCGACGCCTTCGGCTACCACCGGAACAACGTCATCGGCCCCCTCGTCCAGGACAACACCTGGCACGACGACTGGGCCGACTTCTACGTGGAGCGACGGATCGTCCCCTTCCTCGCCGATCTACCCGCCGACCTGGCCAGACGCCTCCGCAGGGCCGGCGACGGGCCGCTGCGGGAGCTGCTGGGTTCGCACCGGCCCCGACCCGGGCTCGTCCACGGCGACCTCTGGTCGGGGAACGTGGTGGCGGGTCGCAGCCTCGTCGACCCGGCCGTCTGCTATGCCGACCCCGAACTCGACCGCGCCTTCTCCGAGCTGTTCGGTGGCCTGCCTGCCCGGCTGTGGGCAGCCCACGACGAGGTGGCGCCTCCGGCGGAGGGCTGGCGGGACCGGCTCCCCGCCCTGCAGCTCTACCACCTGCTGGTCCACGTCCGGCTCTTCGGCGGCCACTACGTCACGATGGTGGCCGACCGTCTCGCCGTCTACGGATGGTGAAGGTCCCCCTGCCGGCGCCGGGGACGCGCGATACCGAAGGCGAAGACGGCGGCGGCACCCGCCGCCGACCCGGCGGCCAGGACCACCGGGCCGGTCCGTGAACCCGTGAGGTCGGCGACCAACCCCGCCGCCGCCGGCCCGACCGCCGCTGCCACCCCGAAGACGAGGGCGGTCACCCCCATCAGGGTGCCGAGCAGATCGGGGTCGAACAGCTCCCCGGCGACGATCCCCTGCAGCGGGCTGGACGCTCCCACGCCGAAACCGACGAGGACGGCGAAGGTGACCGCCACGACCAGCCCTCCCGCCGCCGGGAGCAGGGCGGTGCCGACCGCCACCGCCGCCATCGCCGCCACCAGGGTGGGGACGCTGCCGAGTCGGTTCACCAGCGGTGCCAGGGGGAGGCGTCCGCTGAGCTGGAGGAGTCCCCGGGCCCCGGCCACTGCGGCGGCGGTGGCTGCGGAGAGCCCGGCGGCGACCATCACCGGCACCTGGTAGACGAGCACGATCCCCACCGCGATCCCGGCGAGGGTCTGACCGATCCAGAACCTCCTGATCGGTGCCGCAGCCCAGGCGAGACGGATCCCGGCGACGGAGCGGCGGCCGGTCGGCCGGCCACCGGCCGGTCGGGCTTGCACCCCGACGGCGGCGAGGGCGAAGGCGGTAAAGGTGACGGCGGCGAAGACCCGGAGGGTGGCCCGCCATCCCCACGCCGCCTCCAGCATCGAGGCGAGGGGCAAAAAGAGGACGCTGGCGAACGCCCCGTAGACGGTGAGGAGGGCGATGGCCGCCGGAGCCCTCGTCGGAGCGACCCGGGAGGCGGCCGCCTGGGTCACGTGGTAGAAGCCGAGGCCCCCGAGGGCGGCCCCGGCCAGGATCCACCCGGCGACGAAGACCACGGGGTGGTCGGCGGCGGCAGCGAGGAGCAACCCGGCGGCGCCTGCGGTCCCGCCGACGGCGAAGACGACGGCGCTGCCCCGGCGGTCGAGGAGCGAGCCACCGGCGATGCCGACGATTCCCGAGGCCAGCACCGCCCCACCGAAGGCAGAGGTGAGGAGGGTCTCCGACCATCCGGTGTCGGCCCGGATCGGGTCCAGCAGGACCCCGAAGGCGTAGAACCACGACCCGTAGGCGACGATCGTGACCAGGCCGAGCAGCCCGATGGCGAGACGCGGGAGCCGAGCATCCATCCCGCCAATCTAGGGGCCGGCCTGGTTCTCCTGGTCCGTCACCGGCGGTGACCGCCGCTCAGGAATGGAGGACTTCGAAGCCTCGGCGGTAGAAGTCGAGGGCTGCCTGGCGGGGGTCGTCGGCGGCGAGGAGCTCCTGGTAGGACAAGCTGGCGCCGTTGAAGGTCGTGTCGTTCCAGTAGGGGTTGGAACGGTCGATCTCCGGCCAGGCGGCCACATACAGGTAGGGCTCGGGATGGGCGCCGTCGCCGGGGGAAGCCCCGTAGCTGGCCCGGCGGCCGGCCTCGTAGTCGCCGCTCTCGAAGGCCGGGTCGAAATGCTCCGGCCACAGCTGCACCCGGGAGACCTGTTCGGCTCCTTCCATCCGGCGGGACTCCTCCAGCACCGAATAGGCGAACCCGAACCAGTCGGCGAGGGCGGCCACCGCCGCCTCCGACACCTGCAGGGGACGGTCGGGGTCGGTCGGTGTCAGAGGATCGTGGAAGTCGGGGAACCACACCTCCTTGTAGTCCACCCCGAGGAATTCGGTGGCGGCCCGCACCGTGGTGATCCGCTCGGACCGGACGGCGTCGCCCCTCTGGACGACCAGGTCGACGCCCTCCACCCGGGCCTGGACGTCGTCACCGTAGAAGGGGGTGCCGAACCCGCCGTAGGTGTAGCGGAGGGCGATCTTGCCGTTGGCGGCGTGGCGGGCCGGAGCGACCGCGTAGAAGGCCACCTGGTGCAGATCGTCACGGACGGCGGTGAAGTCGGGGGGCAGCGGTTGGAGTCGCTTGTAGGCGCCGAGCCAGTGGTCGGCGGCGTAGCCGGCCACTTCGGGATGCTCGGCGGCGTAGGCGTCCCAGGTGATGCCGGCGTCGCTGGTCGGACCCACCACCTTCACGCCGGGGGCGGCGCCGGAGGGGTCGGTCGGGTCGTCGGCGAAGGAGTCGTCGTCGTGGACGGCGGGCGGTGACGGTTCGAGAACCCGGGCCTCGAACCCGTCGGGGAGGAGGACCTGGGCTTCGGCGCGGGCGTTACGGGCGGCAGGTTCCGGCATGGCTCGGGGCCTTTCTCGAGGGGTTCAGGATGACGCAGCGGCGGGTTTTCGCCAGAAGACGGCGAGTTGGAGGACGGCGGCGGCGACTCCGCCCAACCCGATGGCCAGGCCCACCCATCCGTCGAAGTCGTCGGCGAGGCCGAACACCGCGTCGAAGGAGAGGCCGCCGGGACCGACCACCGCGACGCTCACGGCGGCGACGGCGAGGGTGGCCACATATTCGAAACCTTCGTCGGGGCGTGCGAACACGAAGAAGCCGGCGAACCGGTGGATCGTCCAGAACGCCACGAACATGACGGCGATCAGGCCGGCGGCGGCGAACGACGTCAACAGGCCGGCCGCCATCCCCACGCCGACCGCCACCTCACCGGCGGCCGACAGCCGGGCGTGGGCTTCGGGCTTTGCGAAACCCTTCGACGCGAACCACGAGGCGGTGCCTGCCAGGTTGCGGGCATGGTTGACGCCGTGGAAGACCATGACGATCCCCAGCCACACCCGAAGGATGAGCATTCCGTAGTCGATGGTGTCCATCGGATCCTCTCCGTCTCTCTCACCGTCAATGTCGGCTGCCCGAAGATTCGGCCCCGATTATCGGATGGCCGACAGTCATCTGGAAGGCGTCGACGAGGTTCTCCCCCCGTTTCTGCGGCGGGGGGACCATCGCGGGAGGCGATGGGGAGGGGGGCTTGGTGTGTGCGTCTTCCAGCCCTCACGCCGCCTCCACCCCCTTCGTCCGCCGACTGCGTCGGCGGCCACTTCCCCCTCCGGGGAGGGGGAAGTGGCCGCCGACGC
>WFOA01000108.1 GCA_015488325.1 Acidimicrobiia bacterium
ACCCAGAACCCCTCCCCCAGGCGAGCCTGGTCGAGGCCGGCGGTGATCCGTTCCCGGGCCACCTCGTCGGACCAGCCGAGGAACCGGAGCGTCACGTGCCAGTTCTCGGGCGGCACCACCCTCCCCGGAAGGGGCGCCCGGCCGGTCACCTCGTCGAGTTGGGCGGCGAGGAGGTCACGGGCATGGGCCGACGGGGTGACCGCCACGAACAGGCGTCGCTTCGCCCGGCCCGACGCCCCGCCCCCGGGCCCGGCCGTCACGACTGCCACCAGGTTCCCGTCGCCGCCAGACGAGCGAGGTGGAGGGCGGCAGTCACCGTGTAGGTGCGGACCCGTTCCCGGTCGCCGGGGAGCCGGAGGGTCCGTGCCTTCACCCCGTCGGGCGTGGCCACACCCACCACCATCGTCCCCGGCCGACGCTCCAAGGGGTCCGGTCCGGCCGAGCCCGTCACCGCGATCGCCACGTCGACCGTCAGACGGTCCCGTGCGCCGACGGCCATCGCCTCGGCGACCGCCTCCGACACCACTCCCGCCCCGAGGGCGTCATCCCCGACACCGAGGAGGCGACGCTTCAGGTCGGTGGCGTAGGCGACGATCGAGCCTCGGAACACCTTCGAGGCGCCCGGCACCGACGTGATCCGGGCGGCGACCCCACCGCCGGTGGCCGATTCGGCGGTCCCCAGCGTCCATCCCTTCTCCTCCAACAGGGCCAACAGCACCCGTTCGATGGTGTCGTCGTCCACGCCGAAGACGGCAGACCCCAGACGTGCCCGCACCTCGGTTTCGACCGGGGCGATGAGGCTCCGGGCCCGCTCTTCGTCCCCGGCCTTGGCGGTGATCCGGATCTTGATCTCCCCACCCGAGGCCAGGAACGCCAACGACGGGTTGGTGGTGGCTCGGAACAGGTCGTCGAGACGGTCGGCGACCCACGACTCGGACCGTCCCCAGGTGCGGAGGATGCGGCTCACCAACACTTCGGAGACGCCTGCTGCCTGCCGGAGGCGAGGCAGCACCTCGTGGTGGAGGAGATACTCCATCTCGGCGGGGACTCCGGGGATGGCGAAGATCCACCGGCCTTCGTGCTCCAGGGCCAGCCCAGGGGCGGTGCCCTTCGGGTTGGGGAGCATCTCCGCGCCGTCGGGGTATTCGGCCTGACGGAGATTCGATTCGGGCATCTTCCGTCCCCAGGCGGCGAACCGCCTCCGCAGTTCCTCGGCGTAGGTGTCGCTGAAGCGCATCGGCCGCCCCGTCGCCGCGCAGATCGCCTCCCGGGTCAGGTCGTCCTGGGTGGGTCCGATGCCGCCGGTGACGATGACGGCGTCGGCACGCTGCATCGCTTGGCGGATCACCCCGGCCTCGCGTTCGAGGTTGTCTCCGACCACCACCTGATAGTGGGAGTCGAAGCCCGTTTCGGCGAGGGCACGGCCGATCGTGGCGGCATTCGTGTTGACGATCTGACCCAACAGCAGCTCGGTGCCGACCGCGACCACCTCGACGATCATCCCACCACCTCGCCGGCCAGGTCCGTCCCATACGCTCCGACGATCCGTGCCTGCACCCACGTCCCCGGCTCGCCGCCATCGACGGTGACGATCCCGTCGATCTCGGGGGCGTGCCGATGGGTGCGGCCGACCCGAACCCCGTCCTCCACCTGGTCGACCAGGACCCGCTCGACCAGCCCCACTCGGGCGGCGTTACGCCGGGCCGTCACCTCCTCTTGGATCCCCTGGAGGTATCGGAGCCGTTCGGCCACCTCGTCGGTGCCGATGCCGCCCTCCAAGGTGGCGGCGACGGTCCCCTCCTCGGGGGAGAACGGAAAGAACCCGGCCCAGTCCAGCTCGGCGGTGGAGAGGAAGCCGGCCAGCGCCTCGACGTCGTCGTCGGTCTCTCCGGGGAACCCGACGATGAAACTCGAACGCAGCGCGGCGTCGGGATCCGCCTCGCGGATCCGGTCGACCAGCGCGGCGTGACGGTCGGCATCTCCGGGCCGTCGCATCGCCCGCAGCAGCCTCGCCGACACGTGCTGGAGCGACAGGTCGAAGTAGGACGCCACCTTCGGGTTCGACACCATCTCGTCGATGAGGGCCGGACGGATCTCGGAGGGATACAGGTAGAGGAGACGCATCCGGTCGAGACCTTCGACGTCGGAGAGGAACCGGACGAGGTCGGTGATCCCCCCGGGTGCCCCGATGTCCCGCCCGTAGGCGGCCAGGTCCTGGGCGACCAGCACCACCTCCCTGACCCCCGCCGCGCACAGGTCCTCCACCTCCCGACGAATGTTGGTGGGACGCCGGGAGACCTGGGGGCCCCGGATGAGCGGGATCGCACAGAAGGTGCATGCCTTGTCGCACCCTTCCGCGACCTTCACGTAGGCGTAGGGCAAAGCCGGGTCGGGTCGACGAACCCTCGACAGGATGTCCATCGCTGGACGTCGCCGCACCCTCACGGGCTGCCATCCGGTCAGCCCGTCCAGGGTCGGTACCAAGTCTGCGTAGCGGTCCAGGCCGAGGACGGCGTCCACTTCGGGGAGCGCCTCGGCCAGCTCCGGTCCGAACCGCTGGGCCAGACACCCGATCACCACCGTCCGGGCTTCGACCCGTTTCGTCGCCGCCGCCTCGAGGATCGTCTCCACCGATTCCCGCCGGGCGTCCTCGATGAAGGCGCAGGTGTTCACCATGACCACGTCGGCTTCCTCCGGCGCCGCCGCCAGCCGGTAACCCGATTCGGTCAGCACCGAGGAAAGCTTCTCGGAGTCGACCTGATTCTTCGAACAGCCCAACGTCGTGAGCCAGACCGAGGGCGCAGACATCGCCCGGCGAGTGTAGGAGGGGCGGTCCCGTCCATGAACCTCCGATGAACAATCGGCCGGAACCCTTCCCTGTCGACGCCGCTGCCGTACCTTGGCCGTCATGGGAAGCGAAGGTTCCGACCGCAGACGACGCCGGGCACGGTGGGTGCTGGCTCTCCTGGTCGTCGTCGCGGCCTTGGGGTTCTGGGCGTTCCGTCCCGACACCCTCGTCTTCGACGACGCTGTGGACGAGTCCCTCGCCGAGGCCTTCCGCCCCTCTTCGGTCTCCTCCGTCGTGACTCCCCCCGTTCCGGAGGACCCGGTTCCGGAGGAGCCGGTCCCCGAGACCGGGCCGAGGGTCGTGGCCCGGGGCACCTTCACCGGCATCGACCACCGCGCCTCGGGTCGAGCGGCGATCTACGAACAGGACGGTGTCTTCGTCCTCCGGTTCGAGGACGACACCGACATCCAGAACGGCCCCGACCTGTACGTCTGGCTGCTCCCGACCGACGGGTACGACGGCGGCACCCCTTCGGAGTTCATCGACCTGGGCAGGTTGAAAGGGAACGTGGGGGGCCAGAACTACGAGCTTCCCGCCGGGTTCGAACCCGACCGACCGTACACGGTCCTCGTGTGGTGTCTCCGCTTCTCGGTCCCCTTCGCCGCCGCTCCGCTCGGCTGACACCGGGCCGCCGAAGTGGCGTACCCGGAGTCCGAGGAGGAAGGGGTGAAGCCCACAGAGCACGTCCCTGCGGCGGTATTACCCGCATCAGGTGGTGGCGGTCGTCGGCCCTTCGACCGACCTCTCAGCCGGGGAATCCGCCCGGCTCCCGCCGTACCCCGTGGGCTTCACCGACCTCACGATGCCCGGTTTCCGTGTCTACGGATAGGGACCAAGGTCCCGACTCAGAGCGGCACCTCGGAGCCCACCCTGGCGTCGAAGGCGAGGCGGGTCTCGTACCCGGCCGCCCGGGCGGCCGCCACCACCTCGTCGTGTCCCCAGGCGGCCTGTTCGGGGACGTGGGCGTCGGAGGCGAGGGTGATGGGCACCCCGGCGGTGTGGAACTCGGCGAGGAACGCAGGCGCCGGATACACCTCGTCGGCGGGGTTGCGTAGGCCCTGACTGGAGACCTCCACCGCCGTCCCCGACTCGGCCGCCGCCTTCACCACTTCGCGGTACAGATCGAAGGGTTCCTCCTCGGGTCGGATCCCGGCCTTCTTGCACACGTCGACGTGGGCGAGGACGTCCACGGTCCCCGACCGGGCCAGGTCGGTCTCCAGCTCGAAGTACTGTTCCCAGGCCCGCCGCACGCCCCGACGCAGGATCTCTTCACCCGCCCGTGGACCGTCGATCGCCCAGCCACCCACCCAGTGCACGGCGCCGACGAGGAAATCCCAAGGGTACGGCTCGATCAGGTCGAGGACCCGGTCGATCGTCTCGGGGAAGAAGTCGATCTCCAATCCCAGTTTGACGGGCAGCCCGGCCTCCTTGGCGGCGACCACCCCCGCCACGTAGTCCTCGAGCCGAAAGATACGGTCGGCGCGGACGAAGGCCTCGGTGATCTCGGCGAGGTCGCTCCGCTCGTCCCGCCAGAACTCGCCGAGGACCGGTTCCGACTCGACGAAGCGGTAGAGGTGCTCGGTGAACCCGAGCTCGGTCACCCCCCGTGCCGCCGCCTGGTCCACGTACGCCTCGAACCGCTCGAGGGGGAACCCCGACGGCATCGGATCGTCGGGAGTGTCCCGGTGTTCCCACAGGTGGAGGTGGTAGTCGCCCATCAGCCCCTCATCTGTTCCACCAAGGCCTGCAGGGGCCCAGGGCCGACGGCGTCGGCGAGCTGGTTCCAGGTCGCTTCGGTGATCTCACCGTCGGCTTCGAGCTGGCTGGCGGCCAGGTAGACGGCGTCGGCCAGGCGGGCGAACGCCCCGATCTGGTCACGTTCGACTGCGGCCGCCACCGCCATCCTCGCCCCGGCGGGGTCTCGGCGCCCCAGGGCCTCGATGGCACGTTCGGCGGCGGTGAGGGCCTGACGCTGACGGTTCCCGTCCATGTGGCGGGGACGCTAGCACCGGACGGTCACCTTCCCGCCAGGCGCTCCACCACCGGTGCCATCGCCTCCAGATGGTCCTGGCCGATGGCGACGTAGCTGATCCCGAAACGGTCTCGACGCTCCTCCAACAGCTCGCAGACCTCCCCCACCGACCCCGCCAACAGGTGGGGGGATTCCCGAGCCGCGTCGGGGGTGGTGTCGAAACGTCGGGCCAGCCGCTCCCAGCCGCCGGGCCCGCCGATCTCCACGCCGAACACCAACACGTTGAGTTCGAGGACGTCGAAACGCTCTCCGGCCCCTTCCCGGATCCAGGTGATCCGTTGCTGCAAGGCGTCGCCGGCGTTCCCGATCTCTGCGGCGAGGGCGTCGGTGGTGCCGGACCGCAGGTCGATGCTGATCCCGACGATGTCGGCGAGACGCCCTGCGAGGCGCAGGACCCGGGGACCTCCGCCACCGATGAGGATCGGGATCCGGTCCTGGACGGGTTTGGGGAAGCCCTCGTAGCCGTCGATCCGGTAGTGGTCACCGGCAAAGGAGAAGGGCCCGTCGGCCCAGCACCGGCGGATGACGTCGACCGCCTCCACCATCCGTTCGATCCGCCGACCCGGGCGGTCGAAGGGGATGCCGACGGGGTCGTAGTCGGCCCGCATCCATCCGGCCCCGATCCCCAGCTCCATCCGCCCGGCTGAGATCACGTCGAGACTGGCCGCCTCCTTGGCCACGAACACCGGGTGACGGAAGTCGTTCCCGAGGACGAAGGTGCCGATCCGCAGGCTGGACCGTTCGGCAGCCGATGCCAGGGCGGGCACCGGCGCCAGCTTGCGGCTGAGATGGTCGGTGCAGAGGACGATGTCGTAGCCGAGATCCTCGGCCTTCGCCACCTGGTCCGCCCAGTCCTGCGGGCCCTCGACGGCCCCGACGACGGCGCCGAACCGGAAACGGCGTGGCCTGTCCACCGGCGTCTCAGATCTCCTGGAACAGGTAGGGACGCAGGATGTCGAGCCGGTCCTCCATGGTGTCGGGGTCGAGGTACCAGAGCATGGCGGCGATGGTGGACAGCAGCGGGTTCCCGTCCTGGGGGGTGAAGCAGAACCCGACGACCTGGTTGCCGTCGCGGACCGCCAGCGTCTCGACGGCGACGACCGTCTGGGAGAGGATCCTCCCGTAGTAGCCGTGGTCGCGTCCGAACGAGAAGATCTGGTTGGCGGACCGCTTGTAGCTGATGGCCACCCGCGGGTTGGCGACGAGACGCTCCTTCACCTCGTCCACGGTGATGTCGTGGTCCAAGGTGATGGAGAAGTGGATGGCGTGCATGTACTGCGAGTTGAGCTTCAACGCCGACGAGAACAACGTCAGGTCGTACCCCAACGTCCCGAACAGGTGGTGTGCGTCCCGGGCGTGGTGGGTCCCGAAGCGTTCCTCTTTGTGCCGCTCCACCGTCGGCGAAGGGACGAAACCGGAGTCCTGGGAGATGTCGTTGGCCCGGCGGATGCAGATGAACCGCCCGTCTTCCAGGTGACAGGTGCCGTCGTCGTCGAAGGCGAGGGTCTTCAGGAGCACGGCGATGTTGTGGGTGTTGCACGAGACGATGTGCAGGAACCGGTCTTCGCCCCGCACGAGGGCGGCGTCGTTGATGCCCCGGGCGTACATCTTCCCGAAGCCGAACTCCGATCCCTGCGCCATGAACCCGACCGGGCCGGCGGCCTCTTCGTAGAACTCGGCCTTGTTCTCGTTGCCGGCCGGGGTGCAGTCGATGACGACGGTGGCCCGTTCGATCGCCTCACGGGTTTCGTACTTCGGTGCGTGGCCCAGCTCCTCGAAGGTCGTCCAGCGGTCCTCGTCGGCCACGAGGACGGCGCCGCGGCGCACCAGATCGTTCACCTTGCCCCGCTCGGTGACGAGGGGTGTTCGCTTGTGGAAGGTCACCTCGTCGATCCCGAAGGCCTCACGGTTGTCGGCCAGGAGGCCGATCAGGGGCTCGCCGATGGTGCCGGTGCCCTTCACATGGACGATCTTTGGCATTGGATCCCTCCGCTCGATACAGCCTCCAGGCTATCGAACCGACCGACCGATCAGAACTGTTCCTCCTCGGTGCTGCCGACGAGGGCCAGCGTCGACGCGGTGCCCCCGGTGATCACCTCCGAGACCCGGTCGAAGTATCCGGCCCCCACCTCGCGCTGGTGGCGGGTCGCCGTGTACCCGTCCTCCTCCATGGCGAATTCGCGGTCCTGGAGGCGGACGTAGGCCGACATCCCCTCCTGGGCGTAGCCCTTCGCCAGCTCGAACATGGCGGCGTTGAGGGAGTGGAAGCCGGCCAGGGTGATGAACTGGAACTTGTAGCCCATCGTCCCCAGCTCCTTTTGGAATCGGGCGATCGTGTCCGGGTCGAGATGGGCGCTCCAGTTGAACGACGGCGAGCAGTTGTAGGCGAGCGGCTTGCCGGGGAATTCGGCGTGGATCGCTTCGGCGAATCGGCGGGCTTCGTCGAGGTCGGGATGGGCGGTCTCACACCAGATGAGGTCGGCGTAGGGCGCGTAGGCGAGCCCTCGGGCGATCGCCTGGTCGAGGCCGGCCCGGGTCCGGAAGAAGCCTTCGGGGGTGCGCTCCCCCGTGCAGAACGCCCGGTCCCGTTCGTCGATGTCGCTGGTGAGCAGCGCCGCCGAGTTGGCGTCGGTGCGGGCGACGATCACCGTCGGCACCCCGGCGACGTCGGCGGCGAGCCGCGCCGCAGTGAGGGTGCGGATGTGCTGGGAGGTGGGGACCAGGACCTTGCCGCCCATGTGGCCACATTTCTTCTCCGAGGCGAGCTGGTCCTCGAAGTGCACCCCGGCCGCTCCGGCGTCGATGAACGCCTTCGTCAGCTCGAACACGTTCAGGGCACCGCCGAAGCCCGCCTCGCCGTCCGCCACGATGGGGACGAACCAGTCGATGCTGTCGTCCCCCTCCGCCCAGGCGATCTGGTCGGCGCGGCGGAGGGCGTTGTTGATGCGACGCACCAGGGCCGGTGCCGAGTTCGCCGGGTAGAGGGACTGGTCGGGATAGGTCTCTCCGGCCAGGTTGGCGTCTCCGGCCACCTGCCAGCCGGAGAGGTAGATGGCTTTGAGGCCGGCCTTGACCATCTGCACGGCCTGGCCGCCGGTGAGCGCTCCGAGGGCGTTGACGTAGTCGGTGTGGGTGATGAGGTCCCACAGCTTCTCGGCGGTGAGGCGGGCCAGGGTTCGGTCTTCACGCAGCGAACCTCGCAGCGAGACCACGTCCTCGGCGGTGTAGTCGCGACGGATGCCCTGCCACCGTGGGTCGCGTTCCCAGCTCTCGGCGAGGCGGGCGGCTTCTTCTCGAAGGTCCATGGGTGCTCCTAGTCGATGAGTTCGTAGGCCGGCAAGGTGAGGAATTCGATGAAGTCCCGGTCGAGGGCGACCCGGTCGAAGAGTCCACGGGCGGCCCGGTAGGGTCCTGCGTGGAACGCCTCGTCGCCCACCATCCCCCGGATGCGGTCCATCTCGTCGTCTGCGACCGCATGGACGAGGTCCCGGGTGACGGTGCGTCCGTCGTCCAGGCGGGCTCGGTGACGTACCCACTGCCAGATCTGGGATCGGGAGATCTCGGCGGTGGCGGCGTCCTCCATGAGGTCGTCGATGGCGGCGGCTCCGTTCCCCGCCAGCCACGACGCCAGGTAGCGGATGCCGACGCTGACGTTGGTGCGGATGCCCTGCTCGGTGATGGTTCCCCCCTCGATCCGGGTGTCGAGGAGGTCGTCGGCGGTGACGTCGACGTCGGGACGCTGGCGGTCGATCTGGTTGGGTCGGTCGCCCAAGACGGCGTCGAACTCGGCTTGGGCGGTGGCGACCAGGTCGGGATGGGCGACCCAGGTGCCGTCGGAGCCCTGGTTCGCCTCTCGGCGTTTGTCTGCGGCGACCTTGGCGAGGGCACGCTCGGTGACGTCGGGGCGGCGGCGGTTGGGGATGAACGCCGCCATGCCACCGATGGCGTGGGCGCCACGCCGATGGCAGGTGGCGACCAGGAGGTCGGTGTACGCCCGCATGAAGGGCACCGTCATCGTCACCTGGTTCCGGTCGGGGAGGACGAACGTCGGATCGTTGCGGAACTTCTTGATGACCGAGAAGATGTAGTCCCACCGACCGGCGTTGAGTCCCGCCGAGTGTTCCCGCAGCTCGTAGAGGATCTCCTCCATCTCGAAGGCGGCGAGGATCGTCTCGATGAGGACCGTCGCCCGGATGGTGCCCCGAGGGATGCCGAGCCGTTCTTGGCCGTAGACGAACACGTCGTTCCACAGCCGGGCCTCCAGGTGGCTCTCCAGCTTGGGCAGGTAGAAGTACGGCCCGGTTCCCGCCTCCAGCGCCTCCCGTCCGGCGTTGAACAGGTAGATGCCGAAGTCGAACAGCGACGCCGAGATCGGTTCACCGTCGACGAGGACGTGCTTTTCGGGGAGGTGCCATCCGCGGGGCCGCACCATGAGCGTGGCGGTCTCGTCGGCGAGGCGGTACTGCTTGTCGCCGAGGTCCAGGGAGAGGGTGCGCCGGTAGGCGTCCACCAGGTTCACCTGGCCGGAGACGACGTTCTCCCAGGTCGGGGTGTTGGCGTCTTCGAAATCGGCCATGAACACCCGCGCCCCCGAGTTGAGGGCGTTGATCATCATCTTGCGGTCCACGGGTCCGGTGATCTCGACCCGCCGGTCCTGGAGGTCGGGCGGAGCGGGTGCGACCTGCCAGGTTCCGGAGCGGACCTCGGCGGTCTCCGCCAGGAAGTCGGGTCGGGCTCCGGCGTCGAGTTCGGCTTGGCGTTTGCCGCGCAGTTCCAGCAGCTCGGCCCGGCGCGGGCCGAAGGTGCGTTGGAGGTCGGCGACGAAGGCGAGGGCTTCCCGGGTCAGGACTTCGTCGCCCCGTTCCGGGAGATCTCGGGTGATCTCGATGGTCATGACGGGCCCTCCAGCTCGGAAGGTCCATCATTCTTTCGACCCGTAGGTTGGTTGTCGAGCCATCTGTGTGATAAGATCGACGTTGTTTTCGAAACAGCCTAGGAAAGGGCGAACTTGTCGACCTCCTTCGACCCGCTGATCCTCGGACAGCGGATCCGACATCACCGACGCCGCCGCGGCCTCACCCTCGACGAGCTGGGCGCCAAGGTCGGCCGGCCGGCACCGTATCTCTCCCTCGTCGAGAACGGGCGGCGCGAACCCAAACTCAGCCTCGTCACCGAGATCGCCGCCGCCCTCGACGTCGCCGTCGCCGACCTGCTGGATCCCGAACCACCCAGTCAACGGGCCGCCCTCGAGATCGAACTTCGGCGCATCCAGGAAGATCCCCGTTTCCGACGCCTCGACCTCCCCCACCTCAAGCCTTCGGCGAAGGTGCCCGACGCCGCCCTCGCCCAGATCGTCGGACTCTTCCGGGCCCTCGTCGACGAAGACGACCAGGCGACCGAGCTTCGACGGGCCCACGGGTCGGTCAGTCGCCGGCTCACCGCCGCCGACGGCCGCCTCCCCGACGTCGAGCGGGTAGCCGCCGCCGCCCTCCAACGGGCCGGCTACTCCGGTGCCGGCCCCCTCACCGCCCGTAACCTGTTGGATCTCGTCGCCGCCTACGGCTACCAGATCGACGCCGTCGAGGTTCTCCCACCCGGGGTCCGCTCGGTTCTCGATCGACGCCGAAAGGTCGTGCTCATCCCCCAACGCAACGAGCTGCGAACCCGACAGGCCCGCAAGGCCGTCCTCCAGACGATCGGGGCGATCGCCCTCGACCACACCGACCCCGACGACCTCGAGACCTGGCTGATGCACCGGGTCGAGACCGCCTACTTCGCCGCCGCCGTCCTGGTACCCGAACGCGCTGCGGTTCCCTTCCTCCTCGCCGCCCGAGGCGACCGGGACCTCTCGGTCGAAGACCTGAAGGAACGGTTCTACGTCTCCTACGAGATGGCGGCGCAGCGTTTCACCAACCTCGCCACCTTCCACCTCGGTCTCCGCACCCATTTCCTGCGCAGCGATCCCGCCGGCATGGTGAGGAAGGCCTACGCCAACGACGGCCTTCCCCTCCCCGTCGACCCGTTCGGGTCGGCCGAAGGACAGTTCCTGTGCAGGCGTTGGGCCGCCCGGGCCGCCTACCGGTCAGAAGACCGTTTCTCCCTCTACCACCAGTACACCGACACCCCCGCCGGTGCCTTCTGGTGCGCCACCCACATCGAAGCCGACCCCGACGCCCACGCCGTCACGGTAGGGGTCCCCGCCGAAGACGCCCGCCTGTTCCGGGGACGGGACACCGGCCACCGGCAGCGCTCGTCGTGCCCCGACGGTGCCTGCTGTCGTCCCACCACGGCCCAGCGCGGCCGCTGGAACGGGCTGGTGTCGGTCGGCGCCCGGGCCCAGGAACGCGTCGTCGGGCTCCTCGCCTCCGACCCCCGGCCCCGTGTGGATTGGGTCGAGATCCTCGATCTCCTCGACGGCCACGACGAACGTTCCTGACGCCGAGACGGAAAACCGGGACCATCGGCCCATCAAGTCGCTCCCCCAGACTGCCGATGCCCTCCCCAGAGGCGCCCAGAGAAAGGACTCGAGCGATGCGAGAGTTCGCGGCGACATTGAAGCTCCCCGGCGAACGCGGCCCGGGCCTGTCGGTCAGCGTCTTCTTGGACGACGACACCATCGCCATCCGTACCGGGTCGGTCGACCTCGGCACGTGGCCGCGAACCCAGGTGCTCCTCCGTGCCGAAGACGACGGAATCCACCTGCGGGCCGAAGGCGAAGAAGTGATCCTCCACACCGACGACGACGCCCTCTTCGCAGTCGAGTTGGGCCTCCGCCACGGCCCGCCGCTGTTGCGCCGCCGGATGGCCGAGCTGTGGCGCGAACGAGACCACGATGCCCTGGTCTCCCCACCACCGTCCTGACCCACCGGCACGGAGCC
>WFOA01000109.1 GCA_015488325.1 Acidimicrobiia bacterium
ATCATGGTTCAGGCCGGCACCGCCATGCTCGCCCAAGCCAACACCATCCCCCAAAACGTCCTCACCCTCCTCCGATAAGGAGACACAGGACCCAACCGGAGGGGCCCCACCCGGGGCCCCTCCACCCCCCGACCTGACCGAAGCAGACGACCCGAGACACCTACAAGCGGATGACCCTCCCCCTCTTCAACATCGGCGGCCTCGCCTCGGGGCTCGACACCAACTCGATCGTCAGCCAGCTCATCCAGATCGAGCGGATCCCCATCAACCAGCTCGAATACCGCAGAACCTTCTACCAGGAACGTCAGCAGGCCTGGGACGACATCGCCACCCGCATCTCGGCCCTGCGGGAACAGGAACAGAAGCTCTCCGACGCCGCCGAATGGAGACGCTTCTCCCTCGCGACCTCGTCGAATCCCGACGCCGTCGCCGTCGCCGTGACCGGCAGTCCCGCCACCGGAGCCACCTCGTTCACCGTCGACCAGCTCGCCGCCGCCCACCAGGTCGCCGCCACCGGCACCTTCGGGGCCGCCACCGACCTGGTCGGTGCCGGTACCTTCACCCTCACCGTCGGCGGGACCAACTACGACGTCACCACGACCTCCACCACCACCGTCGGCGAGCTCGTCTCCCAGATCAACGGCCTCGGAGTCGGCGTCTCCGCCTCCCTCCTCCAGGTCACCTCGGGCCAGTACCGGCTGGTCCTCACCGCCGACCAGACCGGAGCCGCCTCCGCCTTCACCGCCACCGCCGACCAGGCGTCCCTCGGCACCTTCGATGTCGTCCAACAGGGGGTCGACGCCCAGCTCACCATCGGAAGCGGTACCGGAGCCATCACCGTGAACCGGTCCTCGAACGTGGTCGACGACCTCATCGACGGCGTCGAACTGACCCTCGCCACCACGACCACCGCACCCGTCACGGTCTCGGTCGACCGGGACCTCGACGCCGCCACCGAAGCCGTTCGGGGACTCGTGGACGAGCTCAACTCGACGCTGTCGCTCCTCGACGACCTCACCGCCTACAACGCCGAGGCGAACCAGAGCGGACCCCTCACCGGCGACGCTTCCGCCCGTGATCTCGAGCTGTCGCTCCGCTCGAAGCTCAGCGGGGTCGTCCCCGGCCTCTCCGGCCCGTACACCTTCGCCTCGTCGGTGGGGATCTCCCTCACCCGAACGGGCAGCTTCACCTTCGACGAGACCGCGTTCCGCGCCGCCCTCGAGGACGACTTCGACGCCGTCGCCGCCCTGTTCGGACGGGCCACCACGGCGACCGACCCACGGGTGAGCGTGGCGGCGGTTCGAGACTCTTCCCTCGACGGGGTCCACGCCGTGGAGATCACCCAGGCGGCCAGTGTCGCCTCGGTGACCGGCACCACCTACACGGCGCCGACCGCCGACGAGACCTTCGACATCACTTCGGGGACGAAGACCGCGACCGTCACCATCCTCGCCGGCTCGGACCTCGCCACCGCAGTCCAGGCGATCAACGACGCCCTGTCGGCGGCCGGGATCTCCACGGTGAAAGCCACCTCGTCGGGAGGAGCGATCAGGATCGACGAAACACGGTACGGCTCGGCGTTCTCCTTCACCGTGGCGGCCAACTCCTTCGGTCTCGCCGGCACCTTCACCGGGACCGACGTCGCCGGCACCATCGGCGGTGTCGCCGCCACCGGCACCGGCCGGTCCCTGCAAGGTACCGGAACCCTCGACGGGCTGATCCTGACGATCACCGCTTCGCCGGCCGAGGTCGCCGCCGCCGGCGGAACCCTGTCCCTGGGGACCGTGTCGATCACCTCCGGGCTGGCCAGCCGCTTCGACGAATACCTGGAGACCGTCGAAGGCACCGACGGGGTCATCGACCGGGCCCGGGACCGCTGGGCGTCGCAGATCGAGCTCCTCGACGACCGGATCGAAGACCTCGAAGACCGGATCGCCATGCGGGAAGAGATCCTCCGGCGGCAGTTCACGGCCATGGAGACCGCCCTGTCCCGGCTCACCGCGACATCCCAGTCGCTGGGAGCGGCGCTGGCCGGACTCGTCGGGGGACCGGGCTGAACTTGATTTCACGTTGACACGGACGACGGGAACGCCATGGGAGGCGAGATGAACCCCTTGCTGACATACCAACAGAACTCGGTGGAGACGGCCGCCCCCGGCCACCTCATCGTCATGCTCTACGACGCCCTCCTCGCCAACATCGACACGGCGGCGGCGGCGATGAGCGGCGAACGCTATGACGTCGAGACGGCCCACGAGCGGCTCCTGCGTGCCCAGGCGATCATCACCGAACTCCTGGGGAGTCTCGACCCTGCGGGCGGGACGATCACCTCGTCCCTCGCCGACCTGTACGAGTTCTGCCATCACCAGCTCGTCGAGGCCAACCTCCGCAAGGCACCCGAGCCCCTCGAACCGGCACGCGCCGTCCTCGCCGACCTCCGGGACGCCTGGGCACGGATCGCCAACACCCCGCTGGAGACGAGCGCATGATGACGTGGGGCGACGCCGCGGGACGGCTCCGCCGCGACATCGCCGCCGCCCGACGTGCCCTCGAAGAAGGCATCTGGGAGGAGCCGAACGACCCGACCGGGTTGGAACCGCCCGCCGACCCGCCCGACCCTGCCACCTACGCCGAGCTGACCGAGCTGCTGGCCGAGGCCCGTGAGATCGAAGCGGAGTTGGAGATCCGACGGGCAGAGATCCGGGCCGAACTGGAACGGATGGGCAAGGTCCGAGGCGCCGGACGAACCTACCTCACCCAGCAGGCCATCTTCGGGCGCATCGCCTGAACGACCAGGGTCCACCGGCGGCCACGCCCACACCGCCCGATCCCGAACCCCCTCCCCGCTCCTCCCGCGGCCTCACCGAACCCGCCACCGCGGGGCCGTGCTCGGGGCAGGGTCGCCGACACGGATCCCAGTTCCTTAACCGGAGTCGGTCGCCGCCGACCGGTACCGGCGACAACCGAACCACGGAAGACCATTTGCGGCAAGGAAGGACCCGCCAGTCCTTCCTTGTCTTCGTGTGAGGAGCGAAATGATCACCAACGACGACCTGACCACCCGGGCCATCGAATGGGCGTTGCGCGGGCTGGACCGTCGAGCAGACGTGATCGCCGACAACATCGCCAACGCCGAAGTCCCCAACTTTCGTGCGTCGCGGGTCGAGTTCGAGACCCAGCTCCGAGCCGCCCTCGACCGCGGCCAGATCACCCGGATGCCCGAACCCACCCTCCGAACGACCACCGACCCGGCCGACCTGAAAGGAAACAACGTCCGCCTCGAGGACGAGCTGGTCGGCCTCATCGAGACCAACCTGCGCCGCCAAGCCATGGTGGAGGCCTTCAACTACAAGGTGGGGCTGTACCGCCTGGCGATCGGGGGCCGCCGATGAGCGTCTTCCGGTCCCTCGACATCGCCGCCTCGGGCGCCCGGATGAGCCGCACCTGGCTGGATGCGATCGCCCACAACATCGCCAACGTCAACACGGTTCGCCCGCCCGACGAGGAACCCTTCCGGGCGAAGCTGGTGGTGGCGAAGGCGGTGGAAGGCGCCGACGGGGCCGGGGACGGTGTCGCCGTCGTCGGCATCCAGGAGGCTCCCGGTGAACCGGCCCTCGTCTACGACCCCACCCACCCCTACGCCGACGAAGACGGGTACGTGCGTCGCCCCGTCGTCGACCTGGCCGGCCAGATGGCCGACCTGATGGCGGCGCAACGGTCCTACCAGGCGAACCTGTCGGTCGTTCGTTCCAGCAGGGAGGCCTACGAGGCCGCCCTCAGGATCGGGAGGTGATCGTGGTCGCACCGATTTCGGGTACCAGTGGGATCTCGGGCATCGGGGGCGTCTCGACGCCCCGGACCCCCACCGAGCCGGGCTTCGCCGAGAAGATCGGAGGCGCCCTGGAGTCGGTGTCCGAGGCAGAACGTCAGGCCGACGCCCTCGCTCAGGACGTCGCAGCCGGCGGCGACACCAGCGTCCACGAGCTGATGGTCGCCACCACGAAGGCGACCCTCAGCGTCGAGCTGTTGGTGGAGCTCCGCAACAAGGCCATCGAGGCCTACCAGGAAGTGATGAGGATGCAGGTGTGACCCCATGGCGATCGTGAACTCTCTCCGTCGGATCTTCTCCGAACTGACCATCGCCCAGCGGGCCGGGGTTGCGGCCGCCGGCGTCGTCGTGATCCTCGCCGTCATCGCCTTCGTCGGCTGGGTGTCGACCCCGAGCTACACCGTCCTGTACTCGAACATCGACGACGCCCAACTCGCCGACGTCATCGACGCGCTGGAGGCCGACTCGGTCCCCTACAAGCTCGAAGCGGGGGGACGCCGCATCCTCGTGCCCCGCAACCGGGTGTACCAGGTGAGGGCGTCCCTCGCCTCCTCCGGGATCCAAGGCGCGGTGGTCCCGAAGGGCTACGAGCTGTTGGACGAACAGGGCCTCTCCGTCTCCGACTTCCGCCAGCGCGTCGACTACCAGCGGGCCCTCGAAGGCGAGCTCGCCCGGACCTTGGGTGCGCTGGAGACGGTGCGTTCGGCCACGGTCCGACTGGTGATCCCCGAGGAGGCCCTGTTCGCCGAGAACCAGAAGCCGGTACAGGCTTCCGTGCTGATCGACCCGGCCGGACCCGTCTCCCAAGGCGACGTCGACGCCATCACGTACCTGGTGGCCTCCTCGGTGGAGGGTCTCGAACCCGACCAGGTGACCGTCGCCACCACCGAAGGCGAAGTCCTGGCCGCCGCCGGGGTCGAAGGCTCCCCCGGCGTCGGCAACAACCAGCTCCGGATGACCCGGGAGTTCGAGACCACGATCGCCGGTGACGTGCAGGCGATGCTCTCCAGCCTGTTGGGGCCGGGCCGCTCGTCGGTGGTGGTGCGAGCCGTCCTCGACTTCGACGAGAAGACGGTGGAAGCCGAGACCTACACACCGGAGTCGGCGACGGCGCTGCGTGAACAGGTCGTCGACGAGACGATGACCGGCACCGGAGCCGCTCCGGTCGGCACCGTCGGCGTCGACGGCGCCGCCCTCGCCAACGGCGACGGAAGCTACGAGTACCGACGCAACGAGCAGACGAGGGAATACGGCATCGACCGGGTGTTCACCCGGAGCGTCCAGGCGCCGGGCACCATCGAACGTCTCTAGGTGGCCGTCGTCGTCGACGACGGGTCCCTCACCCAGAGCCCGGCTCCCGACACCGCCGAGATCGAGAACCTGGTCGCCGCCGCCATCGGCCTCGACCCCGCCCGGGGTGACACGATCCAGGTGTCGGCTGCCGCCTTCCCCGCCCCCGATGCCACGGCAGCCGACGCCCAGGCCGCCCCCGAGCAGACGTCGTCGATCATGGATCTGATCCCCAACGTGGCCGGCGCCCTGGTGCTCCTCCTCGTCGGACTGGCGCTGTTCCTCCAGACCCGAGGCGGCAAACACGAGGTGCAGGTGGCGACCTGGAGTCCCGAGGCCCTGCCGGGCGGCGACCGCGACGACCTCGCCCTCGACGACATGGCCACCGACGTCCTCGCCCTCGTCGACCGCCAACCCGAGGAGATCGCCACCCTGCTGCGGAGCTGGCTGGCCGACAACCGGGAACCGGTGAGGAACTGAGATGGCGACGACCGTCGAACCCCGTCAGCGAGCTGCGGCGCTGATCCTGGCGATCGGCTCGACCCGGGCCGGGTCGATCCTTCAGCACCTGTCCCGGGAGGAGGTGGAGCTGCTCGCCGACGAGATGGCCCGCCTCGGCACCGTGGACCGCCCCGAACGGCTGGCGATGGTCAAAGAGTCGCTCCGCCATCTCCTCTCCCACGATCCCGAAGCCGAAGCGGAGGTGATCCGAGCCCAGGCCCGGCTGCTGCCGTCGGGTTCGGAACAGATCGACCTGAGCCCCTTCTCCTTCCTCGAACAGGCCGACCTGGCCGACACCGTCCAGCTCCTCCGCTCCGAACATCCCCAGACCATCGCCGTCGTGCTCGCCCACCAACGTCCGGAACGGGCTGCCAAAGTACTCGAGCAGATGGACGACGACCTCGCGCTCGAGGTCAGTCAGCGGATCGCCACCCTCGGCCCCACCCCTCCCGAAGTCCTCCGACGGGTCCGAGACGTGCTCGCCGAACGCCTCCAAGAACCCGCCGACGACGCCCCCGCGGAAGTCGACGGCGCCAAGGAGCTGGCCTCCATCCTCAACAACATCGAACGTGACTTCGAAGAGACGATCATGGAACGTCTCGCCGAGATCGACCCCGAACTCGCCGAGAAGGTCCGGTCTCTCATGTTCGTGTTCGAGGACATCGCCACCCTCGACGACCGGACCATCCAGAAGATCCTCCAGACGGTCCAGACCCAGACCCTCGCCCTCGCCCTGAAGGGGGCGTCGGAGGAGGTGAAGGACGCGATCCTCCGCAACCTCTCCGAGCGGGCCCGGGAGGCGCTGGTCGAAGAGATGGACCTGATGGGCGCCGTCCGCAAACAAGAGGTGATGGAGGCACGGAACCAGGTCGTCGCCGAGATCCGAGGCCTCGAAGCGGCCGGCCAGATCGTCATCAGCCGTGGAGACGAAGGAGAGATGATTGAGTAGCGTCTTGCGCCAACCGCCGGTGTCGGAGCGTCCGCTCCCCCTCGGGGGAGTCGAGGCCCTCGCCGCCGACCCGGTGGTGGCGGCCGAGATCGAGGCCGCCTACCGCCGGGGTCTCGAAGACGGAAGGGCACGCGCCCTCGACGAGGAAGCCGCCCGTCTCGCCCAGCTGACGGCGGAGGCCCGCGACGCCCTCCACCGAGCCGTCGACGACGCCCGCCGCCGTCTCACCGAGGCGGTTCACGAGTCCTCCGCCGACGTCCTCTCGGTCGCCCTCGACGTCGCCGAAGCGATCGTCGGCTCCCTCGATCCGACCACCGCCGAGACCCTGACCGAGCGGATCCTGTCGTCACTCGGAACCGTCGACGACGACGACCTCGTCGTGGCCGTCCACCCCGAACGTCTCGACGTCGTCGCCGCCGCCCTCGTCGACGTCCCCGGGGTGACGGTGCAGGCCGACCCCCACCTGGGAATCGGCGAGGCACGCCTTCGCGGCCAGTGGGCCCGGGCCGACCTGACCATCTCCGCCGCGTTTCGCAACCTCCGGGAGGCCATCGATGCTCGACGTTGACGGCGTCTATGTGGCCGAAGGGTCCCTGGCGACCGTGACCGGCAACGAACTGGAGATCAAAGGTCTCCGCCTCCGGCTCGGCGACACGGTGGCGATCCGGTCCCCCCACGGCGAACGTGTCGCCGAAGTGGTGGAGCTCCATCCGGGTGGCGCCACCGCCCTGGTCCTGGGAAGCACCACCGGGCTGGGTCGGGGAGACCGGGTTGTCCGGATGCGTACGGCTCCCGGCGCGGTGGTGGGACCGGAGCTGGTCGGCCGGGTCCTCGACGGCCTCGGTCGCCCCCTCGACGACGGCCCACCCCCGGCGGGTGAGGCCGTCGCCCTCGACCAGGAGGCACCCCCCGCCCTGGCCCGACACCGGATCGACCGGCCGATCGCCACGGGCATCCGGGTGGTCGACACCCTCTGCACCGTCGGTAAAGGCCAGCGGATCGGGATCTTCGGAGGCTCCGGCGTCGGGAAATCCACCCTGTTGGGGATGGTCGCCAAAGGAACCGACGCCGACGTGAACGTCGTCGCCCTCGTCGGCGAGCGCGGACGCGAGGTCCGGGAGTTCGTCGAAGACGAGCTCGGTCCCGACGGGATGGAGCGGTCGGTGGTGATCGTCGCCACGTCCGACCAGCCTGCGCTGGTACGGGTCCGGGCCGCCCTCCTGGCGATGCGGATCGCCGAATGGTTCGCAGACGAGGGCCACGACGTGCTCCTCATGGTCGACTCGCTGACCCGTCTGGCGATGGCACAGCGGGAGGTGGGGCTCGCCGCCGCCGAACCTCCCACCGCCCGCGGCTACACCCCTTCGGTGTTCTCCCTCCTGCCCCGGTACCTGGAACGGTCGGGACCACGCGCCGCCGGGAGCATCACCGGGATCTTCACGGTGCTGGTCGACGGCGACGACATGAACGACCCGATCGCCGACGCCACCCGGGCGATCCTCGACGGGCACCTGGTGCTCGACCGCAAGCTGGCCGTGCAGGGCCGTTACCCGGCGGTGGACCCCCTCGCCTCCCTCAGCCGTCTGGCGGCGAAGCTGTGGACTCCCGAACAAGAGCGGATCGTCACCGCGGTTCGGTCGGCCCTGGCCGCCGCCGCCGAAGTCCAAGAGCTCGTCGAAGTCGGCGCCTACGTGCCCGGAACCAACCCACGAGCCGACAAAGGCCTCGCCGCCACCCCCCACCTCGTCGACTTCTTCCGCCAGCGTCCCGACGAGATCGACGACTTCGACGGCACCTGGCGGGCGCTCACCGACCTCGCCCTGCAGATGGAGCTGGTATGAGAAGCCTGCGCACGTTGATCCGCCTCCGCACGATACGCGAGCGACAAGCCCGCTCCGACCTCGCCTCGGCGAACAAGGCGAAGCGTGTCGCCGACGACGAACTGGCAGCCCGTCGGCGCCGGTACGACGAGACCGCCCGTCACGCCACCCTCGAGGTGGACGACGCCGCCGAACTCCAGGCGAGGGCGCTGGCGGGCCGCCGAAGCCTCGAACAGGTCGCCGAGGCCAGCGCCGACCTGGCTCGCACGGAACGGCGGGTAGCGGCCGCCCAGGGGTCCTGGAAACGGGCGTCCCAGGAGCTCGACTCCGTCGAGGAGCTCGACGCCCGGCGACGTCAGGAACTCGCCTATTACGCCCGACGCACGTCGGAGCGCGCGATGGACGAGATGATGGCGCTCCGCTCGAGGAGACAACCATGATCGCCGACGTCTCCGTCGCCCGCGACTTCGGCCTGGCCCACCGACGGCCCTTCGTCTCCGACGGGTCAGAGATCCCGGCCGCCCAGGACTGCGTCTCCACCGTCATCGCACGCCACCGAACCCTTGGAGGGTCCCGATGAACATCCCGCTGCTGCCCGTGACCGACGGTGCCGTCGGCGACGCCCCCGCCGACTCCGCCACCACCACGACCGAAGGCACCTTCGGCGACCTGTTCGCCGCCCTCGTCTCCTCGGCGGTCCTCCCCGCGGACCCCCAGCCCGACGAGGTGGGGATCGCCGAGACCCCCGACGACGGCGACGGGGACCTTCCGGCCGTCGCCGTGGCGGCGTTCACGGTGGCTCCGGACGGCCTCTTCGTCCCGACTTCGGCGACCGACCCGGCGACACCTGCGACGGACGGCGCTCCGCCGCAGGCCGCCGCAGAGACGAGCCTCGCCTCCCCGCCGGTCACCCCCGTCGTTCCGACGACGGCCGAGGCGGCGGTGTCGTCCCCGGCTCCCGAGGTGTCGACCCCCGGCGAGCCGCGCGTGGCCACCGTCTTCGCCGACCCACCGGCCGAGTCGACGACCGGACGACCCGTCGAGATGTCAGGCCAGGCGGCCGGGGCGCCAGAGGTCGTCGCCGGGACCGCGGGGGTCGTCGCCGGAGAAGCGGCCGGTCCCCCCGCCTCACCGGCCGATGCCCCTGGCGACGTCCGCGCAGACGCACCGAGAGACGCCGTCTCCGGAGTCCGCCCTGCCGACGTCCCGCCGACCACCGACCCGGAGCCGGATGCGGCGGTGACCACCCCGTCGGGCGGCACGGAGGACATCCCCACGGTCACCGCGCGTCTTCGGCCGGAAGCGACCGCCCAGGCTCCCGGCTCCGGCGTGACCGGCCCGCCCGCCGAC
>WFOA01000110.1 GCA_015488325.1 Acidimicrobiia bacterium
CGGCACACGTCGAGGCCGGACCCTCCCGGAAGCATCAGATCGAGGAGCACGAGGGACGGACGCCAGGTACGTGCCCGCTCCAGTCCGTCCACCGCATTGTCGGCCGTCACGACTTCGAAGCCCTCCACCTCGAGCGCGTACCGCAGAGACTCGACCAGGGACGGTTCGTCCTCGACGATGAGGATACGGGCGCGGGGTTCAGGTGCGGTCACCGGACCCTGCCGTGTCGCCGAATTCGCGGAACTCGCCGGTGGCCAAGAACACCACCTGCTCGGCGACGTCCACGGCCTGGTCTCCGATACGTTCGAGGGCCCTCGCCACCATCATCATCCGCGTGGCCCACTCCAGCTGCTCTTTCCGTGGCCCGCAGGCGACGACCCTCTGGTACATCTGCCGGTTGAGGCGGTCCACCGGCTCGTCCATCTCCGGCAGGGTGAGGGCTGCGGCGACGTCACGTCGGATGAACGCCGCCACCGATCTCCGCACCATCGGCCGCACCAGATCGGCCATCTCCTGGAGCTCTTCGAGGATCTGTTCGCTCCGGGGAAGTCCGTGGACCACCTTGGCCATCTTGGATATGTTGACACACTGGTCACCCATGCGCTCCAGGGTGGCGTTCAGGACCAGGATGGCGGACATCAGGCGGAGATCCGAACCCATCGGCTGTTGCCGGGCCATGAGTTCGAGCCACCGGTCGTGGATGTCCAGGTAGATCCGGTCGATCTCGGCGTCGGAGGCGATCACCGCGTCGGCCACGTCGGGGGCGTCCTCGACGACCGCCCGAATCGCCTCGGCGATCATCCCCTCCGCCCGGCCGGCCACCCCCACCAGATCGGCTTCGAGCGCAGCCAGCTCACGGTGGAAGTGGGTTCGCCGGTCGTTCATCAGCCGAACCGTCCCGTGATGTAGTCCTCGGTCTCCTTCTCCGATGGCGACGTGAAGATCCGCTCCGTGAGGTCGAACTCGACCAGACGGCCCGTACGGCGACCTCCTTCCCCGACCTCCACCGAGAAGAACGCGGTCCGGTCGCTCACCCGGGCGGCCTGCTGCATGTTGTGGGTGACGACGATGATCGTGTAGTCCTCTTTCAGCTCGATCATCAGCTCTTCGATCCGCAACGTGGCGATGGGGTCGAGCGCAGATGCCGGCTCGTCCATGAGGACCACGTCGGGGCTCGTCGCGATGGCCCGGGCGATGCAGAGGCGCTGCTGTTGACCTCCCGACAGGGCGAGGGCCGGTTCGTCGAGCTTGTCCTTCACCTCGTCCCACAGGGCGGCCCTGCGCAGGGACTCTTCGACGATGTCGTCGAGGTCGGCGGTGAGACCGGCGATCCTCGGGCCGAACGCCACGTTCTCGAAGATCGACTTGGGGAACGGGTTCGGCTTCTGGAAGACCATGCCGATGCGTCGCCTCACCTCCACCGGGTCGACGTCCGGTCCGTAGAGGTCGACGCCGTGGTAGGTCACGGTGCCCTCCACCCGGGCCGTCTCGATCAGGTCGTTCATCCGGTTGAGGCACCGGATCACCGTCGACTTCCCACATCCGGAAGGCCCGATGAGTGCCGTGATCTCATGCTGGCGGATATCGAGGTCGATCCCCCGGACCGCTTGGAAATCTCCGTAGAAGACGTCGAGGTCCCTGACTTCGAAGACGACCGGGTGTTCGGAGGACGGCTCGTCGGATACCCGGGCTGGGGGAACCGGTCGCAGCTCGGCGGTGGATGCGATCTGGGACATGTCGGGTTGCTCCATGTTCATCGGCGACGTTCGAAACGGTCTCGGGTGACGATCGCTGCCCCGTTCACCGCCAGGAGAACGACGAGCAGCACCACGATCCCCGCCGCCGTGAGGGCGACGAACTCCTCCTGGGGCTGGCGGGACCAGTTGAAGATGACGATGGGAAGAGCCGTGTACTTCTCGCTCGTGACGAGGGAGAGGAGCGACGCCCCTTCCGCCGGGGCGAAGAAGTTCGAAAGGACCGCACCGGCCAGCAGCAGAGGAGCCGACTCGCCGAACGCCCGGGCGATGGTGAGGACCGCACCGGTGAGGATGGCCGGAGCCGCGGTGGGCAGGACGTGATGCCGGAGGGTCTCCCAGCGGGTGGCGCCGACCCCGTAGGAGGCTTCCCGAAGCTCCAACGGCACCGCCCGCAGTGCCTCCTGGCTGGTGATCACCATGATCGGAAGGACCAGGACCGTGAGGGTGAGACCGCCGGCGACGAGGGTGCGGCCGCTGTCCTGGCCGAGGAGCTGTTCGAGGATGAGCTTCACGAACAGACCGAGACCGAGGAGTCCGTACACGATCGAGGGGACCCCGGCGAGGTTGCGGACGTTGGAGACGAGGAAGCGGGTGAGGCGGGTGTCCCGGGCGTACTCCTCCAGGTAGACGGCGGCGGCCACCCCCAAAGGGAAGGCGGCGACGATGACGAACAAGGAGAGCACCACCGATCCGAAGACACCCTGGATCAGTCCGGTCGCCTCCGGCCGGGGGGAGAGACGTGCGGTGACCACGTCGAACCCCCGCTCGGCGAACACGGGAACCGATTTGGCGACGACGTCGACCAGCAACGTGACCAGCACCGCCAGCGACGCGAGCAGGGCGGCGAGCAGCAGCGACGCCACCACCGTGTCGACCGCACCGACTCGACGCCGGGTGAGGGACCGGTGGACGAGTTCGGCGGTGACGGTTCGGGTGGCCACGCTCAGTACCTCTGGCGAAATCGGCGGACGACCCGGTCGGAGAGGACGTTGAGGGCGAAGGTCATGGCGAAGAGCAGGAGCCCGACGAAGAAGAGGCTCTGGAACGCGGCCACCGCCCCGGCGACCTGGTCCGACCCGATGGCGAGGGAAGCCATCGCACCGGTCATCGTCTGGCCTCCCTCGAGGGGGTTCAGGGTCATCAGCGACCCGCCGGTGGCTCCGGCGGCGATCGCCACGACCATGGTCTCACCGATCGCCCGGGACATGCCGAGGATGAGAGAGGCGATGACCCCGGACAGCGCTGCGGGAAACACGACCCGCAGGCTCGTGTGCCACCGCTGGGCCCCGAGCCCGAACGCAGCCTCCCGGATCGACTGGGGCACGGCCCGGAGGGCGTCCTCGGACACCGAAGAGATCAGCGGGACGATGAGGATCCCCACCCCGATCCCCGCTGCTGCCAGGCTCTGGCTCTGCGCGGAGTCCCACAGTGCCTGCACGATGCGGGGCGAGATGAAACGGAGGGCGAAGAAGCCCAACACGACCGAAGGGATTCCGGCCAGCAGCTCCAGCACCGGCTTGAGGATCCGTCGGAGCCGTGGACGGGCGTATTCGGACAGGTAGACGGCGGCACCCAGGCCGAGGGGGGTGGCCACGACCATGGCGATCCCGGCAACCAAGACGGTGTGCCACACGATGGTTCTCAGGTCGAACCGTCCACGCCGGGGAAACCAGCCGTCGGCCCAAAGCGTGGAGACCCCGACGTCGGAGGCGATGCTCCGGAGGAACGAGATCGCCTCACCGACCAGGGAGCCGACGATGGCGACCGAGATGACCAGGGTCGAGGCCGCCGCCACCACGAACACGGCCTGGACCCTCCGCTCCCGGCGTCGTCGGCGCGGGTCACCTTGGAGCGACAGGCTCCCTCCCGGCCTCCCCGTCATCCTCCCACCTCGGCCCAGGTCGCCTTCGTCTCGGCGATCAGTGCCTCGGGAAGGGGCACGTAGCCGGCTTCGGCGACGGCGGTGATCCCGTCCTCCAGGTAGAAGGTGATGAAGTCGGCGAGGTATGGCTTCTCGGCGACCTTGGCCAGGTTGACGTACAGGTAGAGGGAACGGGCGAGGGGATAGGTCCCGTCCGAGATCGACGCGATCGTCGGCTCCACACAGTCCCCGTCGCCTCGGTCGACGGCGATGGCCTTCACCACGTCCTGGTTCTCGACGTAGAAGGCGAACCCCACCCATCCGAGCGACGTCGGGTTGGAGGCGATGTTGTCCACGATGACGTTGTCGTTGGCGGATGCCTGGTAGTCGGCGCGGGTCGGTTCGGACTGTCCCCGGGCGTCCAGGATCTCGTCCAGCGCCAGCTCGACGAAGGCGTCGAAGGTTCCCGACTCCTCACCCGGGGCGGTGATGACCAGCGGTGCATCCGGGTAGGGGGCGTGCCTGCCGCCAAGACCTGCCGCGTCGAGTTCGGCGGCGAGGGCGTCGGCGTCGGCCCACGTGGCGAACCCTTCCGATTCGGGGCCGACGAGGGCGTACAGGTCCCCGAGGTCGAGGCAGGCCACCTCGGGGTTGTCGACGGAGGTGATGACGCTGATCCCGTCGAAGGCGATCCGAAGCTCCACCCAGTCGACGCCGGCGGCAGCACAGGCCTCGCGTTCGGCGTCTTTGATGAGGCGTGACGCGTCGGCGATGTCGGTTTCGCCGGCACAGAACCGCTGGAAGCCGTCGCCGGTGCCCGGCCCTTCGACGGAGATGGCGACGCCAGGGTTCGCCTGGTTGAAGCGCTCCGCCACCAGCGCCGTCACCGGTTCGACGGTCGAAGAGCCCGATACCTCGATAGATCCGCTGCTTCCGTCACCTGTCGACACCCCATTGGTACCGACCGGTTCGGCCGCTCCGCCTCCACAGGCGGCGAGCACGAGGGCCGCCACCGCAGCCAGGGCCGACCAACGCTTCAACGTCCCCATGTTCGGTTCCTCGGGTTCGACGACGCCGGGAACCTACGGGGGCCGGGTGAACGGGCGGCGATACGGCAGGTGAACGGCGGGTAAACGATTCGGAACTCAGTCGATGCGTGCTTTGGCCCGCGCTTCGGCCAGACCGCGCAGAGTGAGGTGGGTCTCGATACCGAGCTCGGTGGGAACCTTCGTCCAGCGCCCGTCGGCTCCCAGCTCCCAGGCGAGGGTGTCGTCGGCGAGGAGCACGTCGATCATCTCGTCGATCCGGAACTGCAGATCGGGGTCCTCCACCGGGACGAGGACCTCGACGCGCCGGTCGAGGTTGCGGGGCATCAGGTCGGCCGAGCCCAGATAGTAGGAACGGTCCCGCCCCCGGGGCCCGAACCGGTACACCCGGGAATGCTCCAGGTAGCGCCCGACGATGGAACGGACCGTGACGTTCTCGGAGAGCCCAGGCACCCCGGGCACCAGACAGCAGATCCCCCGCACGATCAGCTCGATCCGAACCCCGGCCTGTGACGCCTCGTAGAGGGCGTCGATCATGTCCTGGTCGACGAGGGAGTTCATCTTCATCGTGATGTGACCGCCGCCCGGACGACGCATCTCCGCCTCGATCAGCTCCTCCAGGCGCCGACGGGCACCGAGGGGAGACACCACCAGCTTCCGGTAGGTGCGCTGTCGGCTGTAACCGGTGAGGAAGTTGAACAGGTCGGTGAGGTCGGCCCCCACCTCCGGGTCGGCGGTGAACAACCCCAGGTCCTCGTAGATGCGGGCGGTTGCCTCGTTGTAGTTGCCCGTCCCGATGTGGGCGTATCGCCGCACCACGTCACCTTCACGCCGGACGACCAGCGTCGTCTTGCTGTGGGTCTTCAGTCCGACGACGCCGTACACGACGTGCACTCCGGCATCCTCGAGGCGCTGCGCCCATTCGATGTTCCGCTCCTCGTCGAAGCGGGCTTTCAGCTCCACCAGGGCGACCACCTGTTTGCCCTGCTGGGCCGCCTCCATCAGCGCCCTCATGATCGGACTGTTCCTGGACGTCCGGTACAGGGTCTGTTTGATGGCCAACACGTCGGGATCGTGGGCGGCGGCCTCGATGAACGCCTCCACCGACGTGGTGAACGAGTCGTAGGGATGGTGGACCAGGACGTCGCCGTCGCGGATCACGGCGAACAAGTCCGGCTGCTCGCCTCCCGACGCGGCGAGGCGAGGTTGGGTGACCCAGCTCCACGGTTCGTACCGGAGGTCGGGCCGGTCGACCTCGGTCAGCACCCCCAGCCCGGCCATGTCGAGGGGACCCTCCACCACGTAGACGTCGTCCTCGTCCAGACCCAGCTCACGCATGAGGAGATCGAGGACCTCGGCTGAGATGGTCGGCTGCACTTCGAGTCGTACGGCGCGGCCGAACCGTCGACGGTTGAGCTCCGACTCGATCGCCTCCAGCAGGTCTTCGGCCTGGTCCTCTTCGATCTCGAAATCGGCGTTGCGTGTGACCCGGAACACGTGGTGTTCGAGGATCTCCATCCCCGGGAACAGCTCCTCCAGGTGGGTGGCGATCACCTGCTCGAGGGGGACGAACCGCCGGCCGTCGGGCATCACCACGAACCGGGGGAGGATCGGCGGCACCTTCACCCGGGCGAAACGGGTGACGTCGGACTCGGTGTTGCGCACGATCACCGCCAGGTTCAGGGACAGGTTGGAGATGTAGGGGAACGGGTGAGCCGGGTCGACCGCCAGCGGCGTGAGCACCGGGAATACCCGTTCCCGGAACTGCCGGTCGAGGAACGCCCGGTCTTCGTCGTCGAGGGTCTCGTAGTCGCTGAACGCGATCCCGGCTTCGGCAAGGCGGGGGGCGAGGTCGTCGAGGAACAGCTTCGACCCCCGCCGGTAGTGCTCTTCGACCACCGCCCGGATGCCGGCCAACTGCTCGGCCGGGGTACGACCGTCGGGGGTGGTGGCGCGGACCCCGTGGGCGACCTGTTCGGCGAGACCGGCCACCCGCACCTGGAAGAACTCGTCCAGGTTGCCGGCCCAGATCGCCAAGAACCGGGCACGTTCGAGCAGCGGCACCGAAGCGTCCTCGGCGAGGGCCAGCACCCGGCCGTTGAAGTCGAGCCAGGACAGCTCGCGGTTCAGGTACCGAACCGAGGCGGTCATGGTCTCACTCCTTCCGGCGACGCTCCCCCGCGACGGCGGCGGGCCGCAGCGGTCACGGGGCGGACAGCCCTCCCATCAGGAAGGCTTCGGTGGCGTCGAGCACCTCGGCCAGACGCGACTCCGGGTCGGGGGCGTCGATGATGATCCGCGCCGCCGCCATGATCGTCTCGTGGATGAACCGGCCCGCCACGTCGGGGGCCATCGCCCGGAAGCGGCCTTCGGTGACACCCGCCATGTACAGCGAGCTCATCTCCCGAGACAGGTCGGCGTGGGCGACCCGAATCCGCTCCTGGGCCTCGGCGGAGAGCCTGGGCAGCTCCCGGTGCAGGATCAACCCCAACACCGGGTCGGCGACGACGAACTCGACGGTGGCCCGGACGAGCCGACGTAGCCGTTCTTCGGTGTCGAACCCCTGGGGGATCCCGGCGATCAGGTCGGCGATCACCGACGGGAGGGTCTCTTCGACCAGGGAGGCGATCAGGTCGTCTTTGTCGCGGAAATACTCGTAGAGGGTCGTGCGACCGATCCCCACCCTCGCGGCGACATCCCCCAGGGGGATCTCGGCGGTGCCGGCCTCGGCGAGCAGGCTGTGGGTGGCCTCCAGGATCTCCCGACGTTGGAGTTCCTTGTGGGCTTCGATGTTCTCGGCGCGGATACGGGGCATGCGGTCAGTCTACGTGACGGAGCCCGACTGCGAAGCTTTCGGCTCGACGGTGCAGGGGCATCCGTCGTCGAGTTCGTGGCGGGTCCCACATGCGCAGGTCTCCGCCATGTGTTCGAGGAGGGTCGACACCCGGGTGGTCGCCACCGCCACGCACGTGTCGGCGGCGCCGTAGTAGACCCGGAGGGTGTCACCGTCGTCCTCCAGGATCCATCCGGTGGGGAAGACCACGTCGGGGACGTCACCGGAACGTTCGTACTCCGTCAACGGGCCGAACACCCATTCGTCGGACCGGCCGAGGAGCCGCAACGGGTCGTTCCGGTCGAGGAGGGCCGTGCCGACCCGGTAGACACCCCCGGCGGCGGTGACTTTGACCCCGTGGAAGAGCACCAGCCACCCTTCGGGGATCTCGAGGGGCGGCGGCCCGATCCCCACCTTCTCGGCGTCCCAGTGGGCTCCCGACCGGGCCGGGATGACGACCCGATGTTCGCCCCAATGCAGCAGGTCGGGGCTGTAGGAGAGCCAGATGTGGCCGACCACCCGGGTGGCAGGGGAGATCACGGGGCGGTGGATGAGGGCCCAGCGGTCACCGAACTTGGTGGGGAACAGGGCGGCGTCTTTGTCCTCGGGGACCATCACCGGCCCGAGACGCTCGAAGGTCCGGAAGTCCCGTGTCTCGGCCAGCGCCACGAGGGGACCGCCCGACGAAAACGCGGTGTAGGCGATCAGGTACCGGTCCCCGACCTTGGTGATCCGCGGGTCCTCCACTCCCCACGTCTCATGGGTTCCGTCCCGTTCGGGGGTGAACACCGGCTCGGGCTCGATCTTCCAGCGGGTGTATCCGTCCTGGGATCTGGCCACCCCGAAATGGGACACACCGCTGCGGTCCTCGACCCGCACCAACAGGACGGTCTCACCGTCGGGGCCCACCGTCGCCCCCGGGTTGAACACGGTGTTGACCGGATACGGCCAGTCCGACGCGGTGAGGATCGGGTTGGCGACGTGACGTTCGAACAGTACCGGTCTCGACATCCTCTGAGCCTCCCATCGTCGAAGAGACAACAGACGAGTCTCGTTGTCGATACAGCCGTCCGGACCCATGATCGCACGTGAAAGGGGCAACGGGGCGTCCACGACGGGGTTCCGTCGACCGCCGGGCCCCTCCGGTCCGAAGGCGGAACCAGCGGTGAATCGGATCGTCTGGCGACCGACCGGAATACCAGGGATCGGCCGCCGTTTCCGCCAAGATCGTCCTCCGCAGCCATGCTCGCACAACGGATCAGCGTCGAACCGCTCGTCGAACCGGGGGCGGTCCCCGGGTACGGCCCGATCTTCAACCCGGGCCTGGCGGTCGTCGACGGCCGATTCCACCTGTTCGCCCGGGGAGTGCGGGAGGGCTACGCACCGAACCCGGACCGCAGCGGTCCCCGGTTCACCGACTACCGGTCCGACATCCTCGTGTTCGTCTCCGAGGACAGCCGCCGGTACCGATTCGACAAGATCCTCGCCGCCGTGTCCGACGGCCGTTACGGGTTCGAAGACCCCCGGGTGCAGCTCGTCGACGGTGTCCACTGGATGACGTACACCGACCTGCCCGACCCGGCCAGCGGACGGCCGTGGCAGATCGGCCTGGCCCCGCTCAGCTTCGACGGAGACGGGTTCGAGTTCTCCGAAGACGACGCCGTCGTCGTCGGGCCGGAAGGCCTACCCAACAAAGATGCCGTGCTCTTTCAACTCACCGACGGTCGACTCGCCATGCTCCACCGAATCGCCCCCGACATCCAGCTCGCCGTGTTCGACTCCGTCGGCGACCTCATCGAACCCCCCGACGGATACTGGGACGACCATCTCGCCCACCTCGACGACCACGTGGTGATCCGGCCCCGACGGCGAGGCCACAAGGTCGGGGCCGGAGCCCCACCGGTCCCCACCGACGACGGGCTCCTCCTGTTCTTCCACGAACGGGACCTCGAAGGCGTCTACACGGCCGAGGTGGCGCTCCTCGACCCCGACACCGGCCGGGCCCTCGCCCGGCTCCCCGAGCCGCTCCTCGTGCCCGAGCTCGGATGGGAACGGACCGGCGACGTGAATGACGTCGTGTTCGTGCAAGGGGCCCACCGCCTCGACGACGGGGACATCTACCTGACCTATGGCGCCGCCGACCGTGCCGTCGGGGCTGCGGTCGTCTCCGAGGACGCCCTCCTCGCCGCCCTCAGATCCCCCTGACGGCGGCCGTCAAGCCTGGGCGGAGCGCTGGTCGACCACCGGCATCGCGCCGGGCCCGTCGACCACCCGTGCTCGAACCCGTTCCAGCACGTCCAGGAACCGGCGTCCCACCTCCGGCCACGACAGATGCGACGACAGCCGTCGAGCGGCGGCGGCGGCTTCGGCGTACGCCTTCGGGTCGGCCAACAGACGCGCCACCGCATCGGCGAGGGCTGCCGGCTCGGCGTGGGGCACGATCACCCCCGCCCCCGACGCCAGCATCTCCCGAGCGTGGGGGAAGTCGGTCGCCACCACCGGCTTGCCGGCGCCGATGGCCTCGATCAGCACCCCCGACGACACCTGGTCGGTCGTGTCGTAGGGGATCACCACCACCGTCGCCTCACCGACGAGGTGGGCCAGGGCCTCGTCGTCGAGGTATTCGTCCCGGAACTCGACGACGTCGCCGAGGCTGGCCCGGTGCACCAGCCCTTCCAGGTAGCGGCGGTAGCTCTCACCTTCCTGGTCGACCGTGTGCGGGTGGGTGACTCCGGCGATCACGTAGAGGGGAGGAGGGTCGAGGTCCCGCAGCCGCTTCATGGCGAGGATCATCCATTCGATGCCTTTGCCCGGGCGGATCAGACCCCAGGTGAGCAGACGCGGGCGGTCGTCGGGCGGGGTGACCGACGGGAACAGGTGGGCGCCGTGGGGGACGACGAACACCTTCGACGGGTCCATGCCGAAGTCGCTGAGGAGTCGGCGCCTCGCCGACTCGGAGGTGACGGCGACGGCGTCGGAGAGAGAGGCGATCTGGCGAAGCAGGGCCATCCGATGTGAGCTGGGTCCGTCCTGGACGGTGTGGAGGGTGGTGACCACCGGCGCCGAGATCCGCTGCAGGATGTCGACGACTGCCTCACCGTCGTCGGGTCCGTAGATCCCGTATTCGTGCTGCACCGACACGACATCGAAGGTGGACAGCACGTCGGCGGCCAGCTCCCAGCCCGGACCGGCCGGCACCGCCGCTCCCACCACCTCGGGTCGGTCGTCGTCGGGGATGTCGTCGATTCGGTCCACGACCCGCACCACACCGATATCGTCGAAGCTCCCCCGGGCGTCGGCGAGCCCGTCGACCAGGGCGCGGGTGTACGTCGCCAGGCCGCATTGGGTCGGCGGGTACGTGCTCAGCACTCCGATACGCATGCTCGAATCCGTCACGTCCACCACCGTGGTTCGGGCCCGGCGGGCGGCGTCGACACGTCGCACGCTACCCGCCGTCATTCGAACGATACGTCATGGTATTCGGCACCGTCTTGGGACCAAAGTCCCCCTTCGCCTCCTCCGATCCTCCAAACCGGGCCCTCTCTGCGGTCCTGCACCTCCACCCCCAGTTCGCCCAGTCGGTCCCGGATCAGGTCGGCCAGTTCCCATCGACGGTCCTTCCGCAGCCGTTCCCGCACCTCGACGATCAGGTCGACGAGACCGCCGATCCTCCGCCGGGGTTCGACCGACCCTTCCACCGCCAGCTCCACCAGACGAACGAAGGACGCCTCCAGTGCGCGGCGCGCCCCGGTCGAATCCGCCGCCTCGACGGTGGCCACCAGGGCATCGACGGCACCCGCCACGTCCCCCGCAGCCAACGCCTCCCACAGCGGTGGGAGCCCATGGTCGTCCGACGGAGGCACCTCCGGCGCCCGCCGCATCGACCCGAGCAGCGCCGCCACCTCGTCGAGGGGTGTCTCATCCCCGTCCGAGAAGACGACCTCTTCGGCGGCGAGCAGCGTCACCGTCCCCCGACCGGCGACTCGCAGCGTCCCCGCCCCGAAGTCGAAGATCGCCGCCGTGTGTTCGTCGATCCCCACCACGCCCGTGTCGAGGCGGGAAGCGAGGAGGTCGAACCTTCGCCGCCCGATGTAGCAGCGGCTCGTATCGTGGGTGCCGCCTTCGGTGTTGTTCCAATGGGGGACGACCACCATCGCCAGACCCAACGGACCGGTGAGGTCGAGGCCGTCGAGCCAGAACGGGTCCGCTCCCACCTTGTAGATCTCGTACACGGGGATCGTCTTCACCCCGGCGGTGAGGGCCGCAGCCGAAGCCAGCGTCACCGTGGCGCCGGCCGAGAGGCGACGCCGGAGAGCGTCACCGACCCCTGTGGTCGACCACACCCCGAGGGCGTACGATGGCGAACCAGGGCCCGCGAACAGATAGTCGCCCTCCTCCACCGCGGCGACGGCCCGGGCCCGGACACCGGCAGATGCGTCGGCCCGTCGAAGGCTCGCCACCGTCACCCGGGCTCCCAGACTGGTGGCGAAGAACGAGCGGATCCGCTCGGTGAGCTCGTCGGCGTTCTCCTGGAACCCGTAGGACGAGTCGAGGACCGTCACCAGGTCGGTGCCGGCCGCGGCCAACCCCTGCCGGTGAATCGGCACCATCGTCGGAGCCAGCTCTCCTGAACCCATGAGCACGAGCCTGCCGCCCATGGCACCTCCGCCTGATCGCAGCCAGCGTCGACCCGACCCTATCGGGCACAGGCGTCTCCCGCTGCGTCCGACGACGCCGAGGCCTGCCCGTGCCGGGCGAAGGGAACGGGACCCGTCGGGCCGTCCTAGCATCGACACCATGCCGGCGACGATCGTGTTGGGCGCCCAATGGGGCGACGAAGGCAAAGGCCGGGTGGTGGACTATTTCGCCGAGTCCGCCGACTACGTCGTCCGCTACCAGGGCGGGAACAACGCCGGGCACACCATCGTCGTCGGCGAGCAGCGTTTCGCCCTGTCGCTCATCCCGTCGGGCGTCATGTACCCCCACTGCACACCGGTGATCGCGTCGGGACTCGTCGTGGACCCGAAGGTCCTGTTGGAGGAGATCGACATGCTCACCGCCCGGAACCTCGACCCGTCCCGGCTTCGGGTCTCCTCCAACGCCCATCTGATCATGCCGTACCACCGCAAACTCGACGCGGTGATGGAGCGGTACCTGGGACGAAACAAGATCGGCACCACGAAGAAGGGCATCGGGCCCGCCTACACCGACAAGTACGCCCGTCAGGGCATCCGCGTCCAAGACCTGTTCGACCCCCGCATCTTCGCCGACAAGGTCGAGGTCGCCCTGGAGGAGAAGAACAAGATCCTCACCCGGGTGTACAACCAGCTCCCGATGGACCCCCAGAAGATCATCGACGAATACCTCAGCTACGCCGACCGGCTCCTCCCCTACGTCACCGACACGTCACTGCTCCTCGCCGAAGGTCTCGCCCGTGGAGAAGAGGTCCTGTTCGAAGGGGCCCAAGGAACCCTGCTGGACATCGACCACGGCACCTACCCGTTCGTCACCTCCTCCAATCCCACCGCCGGTGGGGCGATCATCGGGTCGGGGATCGGACCCAAGGCGATCGACCGGATCATCGGCGTCGCCAAGGCCTACATCTCCCGGGTGGGAACCGGACCGTTCCCCACCGAACTCCACGACGAAACCGGGGATCGGATGATCGAACTGGGCGGCGAATACGGAACCGTCACCGGGCGGAGGCGCCGTTGCGGGTGGCTGGACCTGGTAGCCCTCCGCTACGCCGTCCGGGTGAACAGCCTCACCGAGATCTTCCTCACCAAACTCGACATCCTCTCCGCCTTCGACACGATCAAGGTGGCCGTCGCCTACCAGTCCCTTGGCCAGGCCTACGACGAGTTTCCCCGCCAGCAGCGTGTCCTCTACAACTGCACCCCCGTCTACGAGACCCTGCCGGGCTGGACGACGGACATCAGCGACGTCCGCGAATACGACGACCTCCCCAAAGAAGCCCGCGCCTACATCGAGTTCATCGAAGACCGGGTCGGCGTCCCCATCTCGTGGATCTCGGTGGGACCCGAGCGCCACCAGCTCATCACCCGGACATGAAGGTCCTGCTGGTCGGCTCGGGAGCACGCGAGCACACCCTCGGCTGGGCTCTGTGCCGGAGCCGAGAACTCGACGAGCTCCTGTCCCTTCCCGGCAACCCGGGTCTGGCGGAGCTGGGACCGGTCATCACCGGCGTCGACCCGACCGACCCCGGGGCGGTCGCCGCCGTCGCCCGGCTCCACCGGGCCGATCTGGTGGTGGTAGGCCCCGAGGCGCCCCTCGCCGCCGGAGTGGTGGACGCCCTCACACGAACCGGGATCCCCGCCTTCGGCCCTTCCCGGGCAGCGGCCCGCCTGGAGGCCTCGAAGACCTTCGCCAAGGAGGTGATGGCGGCTGCCGGGGTGCCCACCGCCGCCGCCGAGACCTTCGAAGACCCCGACGCCGCCTGCGCCCGTCTCCGGTCGTTCGACGGCCCCTACGTGGTGAAAGCCGACGGACTCGCCGCCGGCAAAGGGGTGCTGGTGACCGAGGATCGGGACGCCGCCGTCGCCTGGGTCGGCCGCTGTTTCGGCGGCGGGTTCGGGGAGGCCGGCGCCCGGGTGGTGATCGAAGAGTATCTGGAAGGCCCCGAACTGAGCGTCTTCGCCGTCTGCTCGGGCGAAGACGCCCTGGTGCTGGAACCGGCCCGGGACTACAAACGCCTCGCCAACGGGGATCGTGGTCCCAACACCGGGGGGATGGGTAGCTACTCGCCGGTTGAGCTTCCGCCCGGGCTCATCGGCGAGGTGACGGAACGGGTGATCCTGCCGACCCTCCGCCGACTCGCCGCCGACGGCTCCCCCTATGTCGGTTTCCTCTACGCCGGGCTGGCGCTCACCCGGGAAGGCCCGAAGGTGATCGAGTTCAACGTGCGGCTGGGTGACCCCGAAACCCAGGTGGTGCTGCCCCGCCTGGAGACGGACCTGCTGGGTGTGATCGTCGCGGCCCTCGAGAACAGGCTCAGCTCGGCATCTCTCGACTGGTCACCGCGGGCCGCCGTCAACGTGGTGCTCGCAGCCGCCGGCTACCCGGACGCTCCACGGCGGGGGGACGTGATCGGCGGGTTGGAGGCGGCCGCCTCCCTCGACGACGTCCTCGTGTTCCACGCCGGCACCGCCCGGGACGAGAACGGTCGTCTCGTCACCGCCGGCGGACGGGTGCTCAGCGTCGTCGGTCTCGGCGACGACCTGGCCCAGGCAAGGTCGCGGGCCTACGAGGCCGCAGAACGGATCCGGTGGCCCGGGGTGCAGTACCGCACCGACATCGCAGCGCCGCCGCCCGCCCGGTGAGCCCGGGCCGTCGACCGCGGCGAGACCGACGTCGGTGACGGCGACGGAACCCGCGCCGATACGACGCCGGGTGGGTCTACCCTCCCGCCCATGCGTGTCGCCATCGTCATGGGGTCGGGGTCGGACCGGCCCGTCATGCAGAAAGCCTCCGACGTCCTCGAACGGTTCGGGATCGACCACGACCTCCAGGTCCTGTCCGCACACAAGACCCCCGACGCCGCCTTCGAGTTCGCCTCCCGGGCACGGGAGGCCGGATACGGTGTCATCATCGCCGGAGCGGGCAAAGCCGCCCACCTCGCCGGCGTGATGGCCGCCAAGACCACCCTCCCCGTCATCGGCGTCCCCATCTCGGCGTCGCTTCAGGGACTCGACGCCCTACTCGCCACCGTGCAGATGCCCACCGGGATCCCGGTGGCGACCGTCGCCGTCGACGGCGCCGCCAACGCCGCTCTGCTGGCCGTGGCGATCCTGGCGGTGGGGAATCCCGAACTCACGGCGAAGCTGGAGGAGTACCGACGGGAACTGGCGGAGAAGACGTTGGCGGGCTGAACGGCGTCACCGGCGGAGACACGACACCAGGTTGCCCCGGCCTCCGATCTCGATCCGACCGAGGCCCAGCCAAGAGGCAGCCTGCTCCAACTCGGCCCCGAGCGCCCGGGCGACCCGGACCGGATCGTGGCCGTCCTCCACGAAAGCCGCCCTGACGCGCAACACCCCGGCCTTCCGTTCGGCTTTGAGGTCCACCCGTGCCACCAGGTCGCCGTCGAGGAGGAACGGAAGCACGTAGTAGCCGTGGACCCGCCGCTCGGCCGGGACGTAGATCTCGAGCCGGTATGAGAACCCCCAGAGCCGTTCGACCCGCGGGCGGTACCAGACCAGACTGTCGAACGGCGAGACGAGCGCCGCACCCTCCACCCGGCGGGGAGTCACCGCCTCCGGATGGAGGTAGGCGCGTTTCGACCAGCCTTCCACCTCCACCTCGACCAGCTCCCCCTCGGCGACGAGTCGACGAACGAGGGGTCGAACCTCCGTCATCCCGATCCGGTAGTAATCGGCGAGGTCGTCGGCCGTGGCGACCCCCAAGCTGCGGGCCGCCTGCATCAGCAGCCGCGTCTGGGCTTGCTCACGGGTAGGTGGTTCGCCGTCGAAGACAGGGATCACCCGTTCCGTGAGGTCGTAGCGTCGGGTGAAGTTGCGTCGGTCGGCGACGGTGATCCGGCCCCGGGCGAACAGCGACTCCAACGCCACCTTCCCCTTCGACCATCCCCACATGGACCGTGGGTCACGCACCCCCGGGTCGGGAAGGTCGCGAGCCTGAAGGGGTCCCCGCCGAGTCACCTCCTCGTAGACGGCGCGGATGTATCCGGGGTCTTCGGACTCGAGGCTCCTCACCCGGGACCACCCCAAGCCACGTTCCATCCTCCAGTGCATCAGCCGGCGGTCGTCGACCGGCAGCAGCGACGCCTCGTGCCCCCAGTATTCGAACACCTCCCCCGAACGCCACAGCCACCGGTCGAGGGCCCCGCGGTGGTAGCTGCCGAGCCGCGAGAAGAACGGGAGGTAGTGGGCCCGGGCGAAAACGTTCACCGAGTCGAGCTGGATCAGCTTCACGGTCCGCAGCACCCGCCGGAAGTGGCGAACATCGACCCGACCGGACGGGCGAGGCCGCCCGAAACCCTGCGCACCCAAGGCGATACGCCGGGCACGGTCGAGCGAGATGCGAGGGGGCATCCCCGAACCGTAACGACCGAAGAGGACGGTCGGGAAGACCGAAGCCGGAACTTCCTCCGACATTGCGTCGCGACTCCGAATAGATTGGCTGCCATGGAGGCCGTCCGCGTCTCTCGCCGCATTTGGGAGACCCTCGTGGAGATGGCCGGCGTACCCGGCCCTCGGGTACGAACCTGGGACGGCACCGAATGGGGTCCCGACGATGCCGACGCCACCGTCGTCCTCAACCATCCCGGCGCCCTACGAGCCCTTCTGCTGCCCCCCGGGGACCTCGCCGCCGGAGAGGCCTACGTCTTCGACGACGTCGACTTCGAAGGGAACATCTTCTCGATCGTCGAGTTCGGCGAACACCTCGCCGAAGCCACCCGGGTCCGCTACGCCCTTCGCCTGCTTCGCCTGATCAGGCGCCTGCCGACGGACACCCGCAAGGCGCAGGCGGAGAGGCCCCGCATCAGGGGTCGCCGCCACTCCCTCCGACGGGACCGTCAGGCGGTGAGCCACCACTACGACACCGGAAACGACTTCTTCGCCCTCTTCCTCGACCCCGGCCTCGTCTACTCGTGCGCGTATTTCCTCGATCCGACCGAGCCCCTCGAAGTCGCCCAGCGGCGCAAACTGGACTTGATCTGTCGCAAGCTGGAGCTGGCCCCGGGGGAGCGACTCCTCGACGTCGGATGTGGATGGGGATCCCTCGTCATCCACGCCGCCGCCAACTACGGCGTCGAAGCCACCGGCATCACCCTGTCCGCCGAACAGGCCCACCTGGCGGAACGGCGGGCCAAGGAAGCCGGTGTCGAAGATCGAGTCACCATCCTCCAGCGCGACTACCGGGAGCTGGACGGCACCTTCGACGCCGTCGCCTCGGTGGGGATGTTCGAACACGTAGGCCGCGATCAGCTCGGCCGCTATTTCGACCGCCTTCGTGGGCTCCTCTCCCCGCAAGGGCGGCTCCTCAACCATGGGATCGTCACCCGGTCCCGGAAACGGGGACGGATCCGCCCCACCTTCGTCAACACCTACGTGTTCCCCGATGGGGAGTTGGTCCCCGTCGACGAGGCGATCGCCCGGGCCGAAGACGCCGGATTCGAACTCCGGGACGCCGAAGCCTTGAGGATGAACTACGCCCTCACCCTCCGGCACTGGGTCGCCAACCTGGAGCGCCACCACGAACAGGCGCAACAGACGGCGTCCGAGGAGATCTACCGGATTTGGCGCCTCTACATGGCAGGGTCGGCGGTGGCGTTCGAACGGGGCAACATCGGGGTCTTCCAGCTCCTCCTCGCCGACCCGGCCCGGCCGTGGACCCACGGTCGCCGCCGCTGGCTGGCCGCCGACGACCGGTGAGCCTGCTCGGGTACCCTGCCTGCGGCGATGATCCCCCGCTACACGACCCCCGAGATGGCCGACCTGTGGTCGGAGCGACGGAAACTGGAGACCTGGAAGCAGGTGGAGGCCCTGGTGGTCGCCGCCTGGGCTGAACTGGGGGTGGCGCCTCCCGAAGCGGCGGAGGCGGCGGCTGCCGCCCCGATGCCCACCCCTGAGGCGGTCGCCGAACGCGAACGGGTCACCAACCACGACGTCGCCGCCTTCGTCGATGTGCTGGCCGCCTCCGTCTCCACCGGCGGTGAATGGATCCACTACGGCCTCACCTCTTCGGATGTCCTCGACACGGCCGGCGCCGTCCGGATGCGCGACGCCGCCGACCTGCTCCTCGACGCCCTCGTCGCGCTGTTCGACGTGGTTCGGCGACGAGCGTTGGAGCACCGGAAAACGGTGATGCTGGGACGCACCCACGGGATCTGGGCGGAGCCGACCAGCTTCGGGTTGAAGCTCGCCACCTGGGCCTTCGAGCTCGCCCGCGACCACGAACGGCTGCGCCGAGCCCGGGAGGCGGTGGCGGTGGGCAAGATCAGCGGGGCGGTCGGCACCTACGCCCACTGTCCCCCCGAGGTGGAACGGTTCGTGTGTGAACGGCTCGGGTTGGGTGTCGAACCGGCCTCGTCACAGGTGACGATGAGGGACCGCCACGCCGAATTCCTGCAGACGATCGCCCTCTGCGGGGCGTCGATCGAACGTTTCGCCACCGAGATCCGCCACCTCCAGCGTTCCGAGGTCGGTGAGGTGCGGGAGGCGTTCGGCAAGGGCCAGAAGGGTTCGTCGGCGATGCCCCACAAACGGAACCCGATCCTGTCGGAACGGATGACCGGCATGGCCCGGCTGCTACGGGGCTACGCCCAGGTCGGCCTGGAGAACGTGGCCCTGTGGCACGAGCGGGACATCAGCCACTCGTCGGCGGAGCGGGTGGTCCTCCCCGACGCCACCACCGTCCTCCACTACATGCTGACCAGATTCGCCGACCTGGTGGAACACCTGGTCGTCGACGTCGACCGGATGCGCACCAACCTGGAGGCGACCCGAGGTCTCGTCTACTCCCAGGGGGTGCTGCTCGCCCTCGTCGACGAGCAGGGACTGAGCCGAGAAGAGGCCTACCGAATCGTCCAGCGCAACGCCATGGCCGCCTGGGACGAAGGCATCCCCCTCCGTGACCTGCTGGCGAAGGATCCCGACGTGGGACTCTCCCCGGACCGGCTCGACGACCTGTTCGACCCGGCCCGCTACCTCCGCAACGCCGACGTCGTGTTCGACCGCCTGGAGGCAGCCGAACTGAGGTGACCACTGCCCCACCCCCTTCGTCCGCCTCCTCCGTCGGCGGCCACTTCCCCCTCGAGAGGGGGAAGAACTCAAACCACAAACTTCTCCCCCCGTGAAGCGAAGCGGAACGGGGGGAGTACCCGGCGGCCCAGCCGCCGGGGGAGGGGGGC
>WFOA01000111.1 GCA_015488325.1 Acidimicrobiia bacterium
AGATGTGTATAAGAGACAGCGTCCTGGCCGACGGGCGGCCCCCCACCTCCCACCCCCTCCTCGTCGAGATGGGCTTCGGGGAGTGGGAAGGCGTGCTGTACCAGGAGGTGCTGGACAGCGAAGATCCGTGGGCTCACCGCATCTATCGGGAGGGAGAGGACCTTCCCCGGGGCAGGACCGGTGAACGCTTCACCGACGTCGTCGAACGGATGCGGCGGTTCCTCGCCGAGTTCGACCCCGACCCGTCCGAACGCACCGTCGTCGTCTCCCACGGTGCCGCCATCCGGGCCCTCGTCGCCACCATCACGGGCCGGGGCCCCGAGATCAACGCGGCCCTGGCGACGGTGGACAACACCGGCGTCACCCACGTCGCCCTGACGCCCGAAGGTCCGATGCTGGCGGACTACTCCCTGGCTCCCCATCTCGAGTGACGTCCGGGATTCGGGGCGACGAGCCGCCGTGTCCGGCCCGTGAGGTCGGGCCGAGACCGGAGGTCCTTGGATCGGCCGTCCTCGGCGGCGAAGCTAGCGGTCGATGGCCTCGAAGGTCCGAGCTCCGTGACCCGCACCTACCTCCTCGACACCTGCGTCCTGCTGGCCGACCCCCATTCCCTCCTGCGGTTCGACGAGCACCATCTGGTATTGCCCCTCGTCGTCGTCGAAGAGCTCGACCGCCACAAGACGAGGATGGACGAGGTGGGCGCCAACGCTCGAGCGGCGATCCGCCTCCTGGAACGGCTCGGCGCCTCCCGGCCCGGCGGCCTCCGAGAACCGGTCGAGCTTCCCGGAGGCGGGACGCTGCGGATCGAGGTCAACGGCGTCGCCTCCCACCGGCTCCCCAAGGCCTTCGACCCTTCCACCTCCGACCACCGGCTCCTCGCCGTCTGTCTCGACCTCGCCGACGAAGGGGTGGACCCGGTGCTCGTCACCAAGGACGCCGCCCTGCGGATCAAAGCTGCCCAGCTCGGCGTCGAAGTGCAGGACTACCGCGCCGATACCGCCGACGTGGACGAAGTGTGGGCCGGGATCGTCGAACTGTCCGTCGACGGCGCCCTGATCGACCGGCTGTTCGCCGAAGACAAGCTGGAGCTCCCCGACCTCGTCGCCCATGTCAACGAGTTCGTCGTGCTGCGCAGCGGCGTGTCCCGGTCCGCTGTCGCCCGTGTGATCGAGACCCATCCCCGGGTCGTGGTCCAGCGGGTCCACGGATCACCCCGAGCGTTCGGTGTCGAACCGAAGAATCTACGCCAGGCGGTGGCCTTGCACCATCTCCTCGACCCGGACATCCCCGCCGTGTCCCTGATGGGGATGGCGGGCTCGGGAAAGACGTTCCTCGCGTTGGCTGCGGCCCTGGAACAGGTCCTCGAACGGCGTCGCTATCGGAGGGTGTCGGTGTACCGGCCGCTGGTCGCCGTCGGACGACAAGAGCTCGGCTACCTCCCCGGGGACCTGTCCGAGAAACTGGCCCCGTGGATGGCCGCCGTCCACGACAACCTCTACGCCCTGTTCGCCGACGCCGGTGCAGACGGCGCCCGCGACGCCGTCGAAGAGCTGTCTCGGACCGGTGAGCTGGAACTCGCCGCCGTCACCTACCTGCGGGGCCGTTCCATCACCGGGGAGTTCGTCATCATCGACGAGGCGCAGAACCTGGAGCTCTCGACGCTGAAGGTGATCCTCACCCGGATGGCCCAGGGCTCGAAACTGGTGTTCTGCGGAGACCTCAGCCAGGTCGACAACCCCTACATCTCCCCGTACGGGGGGATGGCGGCGCTCATCGAGAAGTTCAAAGGGTCGCCGCTGTTCGGCCACGTCATCCTGGAGCGGTCGGTTCGCAGCCCCCTCGCCGAGATGGCCGCCACGGTGCTCTGAGACCTGCCGGGCGCGGTAGCGTAACGCCATGCCGTTCGAGGATCTCGACCTGGGGGTCTGTCCGGGACGGCGGTTCGCCGGTGAACCGGACCGGGCCGCCCTGATCCTGCCGGGGGCGGCCTACCCCCCGACTGCGCCGCTCCTGTGGTTCGCTCGGAGGGTGTTCCAGGCCCACGGCTGGACCGTCGTCGAAGTCCACGACTCCTACGGCGGCGGTGAGGACCCGTCCCGGTGGGCGGTCGAGCGCCTGCAGGCGGCCCGGGAGGCGGCGCAGGCCGACCGGGTGGCCGTCGTCGCCAAGTCGATCTCGTCGCTGGCGGCGCCGCTGGCCGCCGAACATCAGATCCCCGGGGTCTGGCTCACCCCCCTGTTGGGGAACGCCGACGTCGCCCAGGCCCTGCAACGGATCACCGCACCCACCCTCATCGTCGGGTCGGTGGACGATCCGAGCTGGGATCGCGTCGCCGCCGTCCGGCTCCACCGGGCCGACGTCCTCCAGGTCACCGGCGCCGACCACGCCCTGGAGGTCCCCACGGATCCGCGACGTAGCCTGGAGATCCTCGGCGAAGTCACCGACCGGGTCGAACGTTTCGTGACGAAGCTGGACGGCTGACCGGTGCCGCCTGCGTCCCCACCGGCGGGAGAGCTCGGCTACTTCTCGGCGAGGCGTGCACGGCGGGCCTCGAGGAGCTCGAGGGCCCGTTCCAGGGTGATCGAGTCGGGACTGTCACCTTTTCGGAGGGAGGCGTTGACCTCCCCGTCGGTGACGTAGGGCCCGTATCTGCCGGACCGGAGCGTGATCGTCTTCTGCGTCTTCGGGTCCTTGCCCAGTTCGCGCAGGCGTCCGCCGCCTCGGGAACCCCGACGGCGGGGAGGTTCACGAAGCAGCGCCAGGGCTTCGTCGAGGGTGATCGTGAAGAGCTGGTCCTCGGATTCGAGGGACCGGCGGTCGGAGCCCCGCTGGATGTACGGTCCGTACCGTCCGTTGAGGGCGAGGACCTCTTCACCCGTCTCGGGGTCGGTGCCCACCACTCGGGGCAGGGAGAGGAGCCGGAGGGCGTCGTCGAGGGTGACCGAGTCGGGGTCCATCGTCTTCAGCAGGGACGCCCGTCTCGGTTTCTCCTTCGTGCCTTCTTCCTGTTCGCCGAGTTGCACGTACGGGCCGAACCGCCCTTCACGGAGGGTCACCACCTCACCCGTCTCCGGGTCGGTGCCGAGGATCTTCGGTCCTCTGCTCTGGGCTTCGAGGAGTTCGATCGCCTTGTCGACGGTGAGCTCGTCGGGAGGCAGCCGGTCGGGGATTCCGGCCCGTTCGTCGCCCCGTTGCAGATACGGCCCGTACCGGCCCACCCGCACGACGATCTCCCGGCCGTCGGGGTCCGTCCCGATCGGGATCGAGTTGATCTCACGGGCGTCGATCTCTTCGAGCTTGCGGGCGATCGTCTCATGCAGGCCCTGGGCCCCGAAGTAGAAGCGGGTGAGCCACGGGACCGGGTCTTCGTCACCGGCGGCGATCCGGTCGAGGTCGTCTTCCATCCGGGCGGTGAAGGCGTAGTCGACCAGATGGGGGAAATGCGTCTCCAGCAGCGTCACCACCGCGAAGGCGGTGAAGGTGGGCACCAGCGCCGAGCCCTTCTTCCAGACGTACCCTCGGTCCTGGATGGTGGACATGATCGACGCGTAGGTGGAGGGGCGTCCGACGCCCAACTCCTCCAGCCGACGCACCAGGGAGGCTTCGGTGTAGCGGGGCGGTGGTTTCGTCTGATGGCCGACCGGCCGAAGCTCCTCGGCGGCCAGGGTGGCGCCTTCGGTGAGGGGAGGGAGGCGACGTTCCTGGTCGTCGAGTTCGGCTTCGGGATCGTCGGAGCCTTCGACGTAGGCCCGCAGGAAACCGGGGTGGGTGATGACCCGACCCGACGTGGCGAACGTTGCGTCCTTCCCGTCGCCGGTCGATCCGCCCAGCCGTACCGTCACCGTCTCACCGACGGCGTCGGTCATCTGCGAGGCGATCGTCCGTTTCCAGATGAGCTCGTAGAGCTGGGCTTCGTCGGAGCCGACCTCCTTCGCCACCTGCTGGGGGGTCTTCCAGGTCTCCCCGGCCGGTCGGATCGCCTCGTGGGCCTCCTGGGCGTTCTTCACCTTGGAGGCGTAGGTCCTCGGCTTGGCGGGCAGGTATTCGGACCCGTAGAGACGTTCGATCTCCCCACGGGCGGCCCCGACGGCAGCCTCGGAGAGGGTGGTGGAGTCGGTACGCATGTAGGTGATGTAGCCGTTCTCGTACAGTCGCTGGGCGACCGACATGGTCCTGGACGACGAGAACCGGAGTTTTCGGCCGGCCTCCTGCTGGAGGGTGGAGGTACGGAACGGTGGGTAGGGGGAGCGACGATAGGGTTTACGGTCGACGGACCGGACGCCGAAGGTGGCGTCGCCGAGGGCTTCGGCGAGGGACCGTGCCGCTGCTTCGTCGAGCACGACGGCGTCGGTGGTGAGCCGCCCACGAGCGTCGAAGTCCTTTCCGGTCGCCACCTTCTGGCCGTCGACGGCCACGAGGGTGGCGTCGAAGGGCGTGGAGGCCTCCCCGGCCGCCACGAAGGTCCCTTCCACGTCCCAATACGAGGCGGGACGGAACCGCATGCGTTCGCGTTCCCGTTCGACGACGATCCGGACGGCCACGCTCTGCACACGGCCGGCGGAGAGACCTTGCTGCACTTTCCGCCACAACAGAGGCGAGACCTCGTATCCGTACAGACGGTCGAGGATCCGGCGGGCCTCTTGGGCTTCCACCAGCCGCTGGTCCAGCTCGCGGGGATGTTCGAACGCCTCCCGGATCGCCGTGGGGGTGATCTCGTGGAACACCATGCGTCGCACCGGCACTTTCGGCTTCAACACCTCGGTGAGGTGCCATGCGATGGATTCACCTTCGCGGTCCTCGTCGGTGGCCAGGTAGAGCACCTCGGCCTGTTCGAGGGCCTTCTTCAACTTCTTGACGACGTCCCGCCGTTCCTTGGGGACGATGTAGAGGGGCTCGAAGTCGTGTTCGGTGTCGACGCCGAGGCGCGCCCATTCCTCCCCGCGATACTTGGCGGGGATCTCCTTGGCGTTGCGCGGCAGGTCGCGCACATGGCCCATCGACGACTCGACGACGACGTCGGAGTCGAGGTACCGACCGATGGTGCGCGCCTTGGTCGGCGATTCCACGATGACGAGTGCCCTGGCCACGGCGGTTCAAGTTACGGGGCGTCCCGTGACAGCGCAAGGCGGTCGGTAACCTGGCACGGATGAACCCCCCCGACGAGATCGCCGGTCGCGACCTGATTCGACGTGGGCCTTTCGCCCGCCTGTGGTGGGCGAACAGCATCTCCAGTCTGGGCGACTGGGTGACCCTCTTTGCCACGTTCTCCCTCGCCGCGAAGATCTCCGGGGGCGGCCGGGCGGCGTCGGTGGCGATCCTCGTCCCCCTCGTCGCACGCATCCTACCCGGGCTGCTGATCGGGGTGGTGGGCGGTGTCCTCGCCGACCGCTGGGACCGCAAGAAGACGATGGTCGTCGCCGATTTCGGTCGGGCGGTCCTGGTGGCGGCGCTCATCCTCGTCACGAACTTCCGTCAGCTGTTCGCCCTCACGTTCCTGATCGAGGTGTTGAGTCTCCTCCGCCAACCGGCTCGGGAGGCGGTGGTCCCCACCCTCGTGCCTCGACGTCAGCTCATGGCCGCCAACGGGCTGAACCTGATCTCGGCGTACGGGACCGCTCCGGTCGGCTCGGCCGTGTACGCCGGGATCGCCGAGGTGGCGACCAGCGTGTTTCCTCGCTTCGGCACCTTCGGGCCGGCGGTCGCCACGGCCTTCGTCTTCGACGCCGTGACGTTCCTCGTCTCCGGTCTCATCACGCTGACCATCCCGATCCGCAAGGTCGCCGTCGCCACCGAACGTAAGGCCACCAGCAGGCTCGACCTGCGGGCCCCGGCCCGTGACCTCATGGAGGGGATCCGGCTGGTCACCCGGGCAGGGGCGGTCCGGAGGATGGTCGTCGGGATGGCCGCCGGGCTGTTCGGAGGCGGCGCGTTGTTCGTGCTCGGCCAGCCCTTCTCCGAACAGGTCCTCGGGGCGTCGGACACCGGGTACGGGGTGCTGGTCAC